>NZ_JAFKPJ010000015.1:0-122706 GCF_019633765.1 Bacteroides sp. 11BF | reverse complement strand
TATGAAAATGCTTTTTAAGGGGAAAACTGACAAGAAACAAAAAGTATACTTCTGAATACGAGGGAATTAGGAAAGTTTTTCAAGCGATGGAAGAGGGTGGAAGATGGAAGATGAGGGTGGAAGATAAATGGGCTGAAAACGCGATCTTCCACCGTATTAACTAAATGATAATCAGATAAAAATATGGAAAAAGGTGGAAGATGGAAGATAGAAATGCATTTCACGGAGGAGAGGACGGAAAAGGTACTGTCCACGATTTTACCCCTATTCAACCGTATTCCAATAAAAAAGAACATTTTCCGAAAAAACATATTAAAGAAAGATGCTTCACAATAAGCAAAATAAAAATTAAAACTACTCTCCTACATTGCAAACTATTTAGTTATATTTGCAATCTAAACATATCTTATACTATAGATAAAAGAAATAAGTCCGCTAAAAAGAATGCAGCCTAATCATCTACTGGAAACACAGAAAAGTTTTTCAGACATATATTCTATATATTATGTAAGAATGCTCCGCTTCTCACAAACCTATGTCATTGCAGAAGAGGATGCAGAAAACATAGTGCAGGATACCTTTCTTTATCTGTGGGAACATCTGGACCTACTGAAAGACATAGAACATCTGGATGCCTTTCTTTTCACACTGATCAAAAACAGATGTTTAAACTTTCTGAAACACCAGTCGTATATTCAGGCTAAAACCTGTTCACTGAAAGCAGACGAAGAGTTGGAATATCAACTGAACCTATATGCTTTGGAACAGTTCGACGAAGCTGTCTCCTCCATTCCGGAAGTAGAAAATCTATTAAGCCAGACAATGCAAAAGTTGCCTGAACGTTGCAGAGAAATTTTTCTCCTCAGCCGGATAGAAGGATTAAAATATAAAGAGATAGCCGAGCGCCTGAACATATCCGTCAATACTGTTGAAAATCAAATATCTATCGCATTGCGTAAACTCAGATCAGAACTTAAAGACTATCTTCCCTTACTTGTTTTTATTATTTAGAAGATTTTTTTATATTTCCTTTGGTGGTAAATGCATCCCCGATTGTCTTTACTGTAAAACCACTCAAGGAACCATGAATGATGAACTAAAAAAATACTTCACAGGTGCCATGTCAGCCACCGAAAAAGCGGAATTTTTGAATAGACTCCGGAATAATCCGGAAGCTAAAAAAGAATTTGCACGCATGAAAGCTGTATGGGCCATCTCCGGACTCACATCACAGGAAGGAGACCGGGAAAAGACCGCAACAGGTATAGCTGAATTCGACAAACGACTGAAACGACGTTCTATACGCCGCTTCCGTATCGGGCTTCTAAAGTATGCAGCCGCAATCTGTCTGCTGGTCACCACTACCTGGTTCATTAGCAACAGATATGCACAGATCGGACAAAAAGACTTATATACAGAAATCAATGTCCCTAAAGGGCAGCGAGTCAACATGACTCTTCCGGACGGTACTTCCGTATGGCTAAGCCCTCAGAGTAAAATCAAAATCCCCAATGCATTCAACCGGAAGAGCCGTACGGTAGAGCTAAATGGCGAAGGGTATTTTGAAGTGACCAAAAATGCCAAAAAACCTTTTATCGTAAAAACGCAACGGTTCAACATACAAGTATTGGGTACCCGATTCAACGTATTCGCCTATGCCGGAAAAGAGAATAAGTTTGAGACCTGCCTCGTAGAAGGCCGTGTGTTGGTCTATAACAAAAACAACAGAAACGAGAAGGTATACCTGAATCCTCACGAGAAAGTATCGTTGGTAAACAACCGCATGGTAGTGTCAACCTCTAACTTCGATAATGAAGAATACCTGAAAAGCGGCATCTTTAGTTTCCGTTCAAAACCCTTCGGAGAGATTCTGAATTACCTGACCCTGTGGTACAACGTACAGTTCAAATTCACCGGAGATGTGAAGCTGGATGAACGAATCTCCGGTAAAATCCGGCAAAGCGAGGATGTGGACAATATCCTGATAGCCCTGCAAGGAGTATACCACTTCAAATTCAAAAAAACAGATGACGAGCATTATGAGATTTATTAAATACCAATGTCTAACCTTTAAAAACAAATCAGCACTATGACTTAAATATTTTTCACCCCAACAATGGATAGTGTGACAAAAAAGGGTGAGCGCTACCAACACTCACCCCCGAAAGAGTCAATACTATCTTTTATCCATCTCGAAATAGACCTATAGTATTAATCTTTAAACGTACGACAAAGTTATGAAAAAAAACTTGTTGCAGAAATGGTATGTCCATCAACAACTTGAATTAACACATATTATACGAATTATGAAACTGTCCGTGTTCTTTATATTCGTTTTTCTCTTTCAGCTCCAGGCTGGTAACGTAAAATCGCAGGAGGCTCGTGTAACTCTCTCCAAGAGTAGTCTGACTTTCGGTGAGTTAATGCGTGAAATCGAGAAACAGACTAATTATCTGTTCATGTATCGTGATGCCGAAATTGACCTTTCACAGGAAGTCGAGGTAAAAAACACCCATGCCACTGTAACGGAAATCCTGAAAACGGCACTCAGAAACAAAAAACTGACGTATAAGTTCTCCAATAACTACATTTCTCTGTATGTAGACAAAGAAAAAGCGTCCGAAACGACAATCACCCAGCAAGAGCGCAGAATCAAAATCAAAGGTGTGGTGATCGATCAGATCGGTGACCCGATTATCGGAGCCAACATTTCGCTGAAAGGGCAGCCGGGAACAGGAGATATTACAAACATTGAAGGAAACTTCACGCTGGAAGTGCCAGAGAAATCAGTATTAGTGATTTCATACATCGGCTACCTGACTCAGGAAATACCGGTAAATGGCAAATCGTCTTTCAATATCCAAATGAAAGAAGACACTAAAACCCTGGACGAAGTAGTGGTAGTAGGCTATGGCTCACAGAAAAAACAGACTGTGACTGCTTCAGCCTCTACGCTAAAGGTATCTTCGCTCAAGAATGTACCTACTGCCAATCTGGCCTCCTCACTCGGAGGACGTGTCAGCGGGGTGTTGATCCAGCAAACCGGCGGTGAAGCCGGATACGATGACCCGACCATCATTATCCGTGGTTCCAGCTCACCTACCTCCTCTTCTCCCTTGATTGTAGTGGATGGTATCATCGGACGCAGTATGGCTCAACTCGACCCCAGTGAAATCGAGAGCATGACGGTATTAAAGGACGCCTCTGCCGTAGCCCCTTACGGTGCACGCGGAGCAAACGGTGTAATCCTTATCACTACAAAGCGTGGTAAAAGTGGCAAAGCACAAGTAGACTATAACTTCAAAGTAGGTTTCGGTACCCCCACCCGTATGCCTGAGATTGCCAGTTCTTATGATCATGCACGCTTCATGAATGAGGCTTGGCGCAACAAAGAAATGGATTTGGGCGAAGACCCGGGTATGTATGGCATTTATAATGAAGAGGAGTTACAGAAGTTCAGAGATGGTTCCGACCCCTACGGTTATCCTAACACGGACTGGAACAAAGAGGTATTGCTCCCTCGCGCCTGGCAACAGATGCACAGCCTGACGGCAAGCGGCGGTTCTGATAAGGTGAAATATTTTGCAGGATTCGGCTATGTGAAACAGGATGCCCTCTATGGTGACACACGTACCAATGAATCGACCTCCGGTTTCAACCGATATAACGCACGTGTGAATATAGACGCCAACATTGTGGACAAATACCTGAATCTATCGGCAGATATGGCCTATCGCCAGGAAGACAGAAACAGTATTGCCGGCAGTACTTCCGATGTATTCAATAATATGCACCGTAACCCGCAGACAGATCCGGGACGCTTTCCGGACGGCAACTTAGGTAAAGTGTCACTGGGTATCAACCCTATCGGCTTGGCTACCGAAGGAGGTTGGGTCAAAGATCGTAAAAGTGTATTAAACACACGCTTCATGTTGGATTTCAATGTCCCGGGACTCGAAGGCCTGAATCTGAAGGGTATTTTCTCCTACGACAAAATATTCAACAGCATCAAGAGATGGACCACTCCGGTAGACTTCTATGTGTGGAACAAAATTACAGGAGAATATGACGGACACTCACCGAACCGCGAAGGTGCGGAACTGAAACAAACGTACTCTACAAGTCAGGCCATGACGTTTGAGTTCCAGGCAGCCTATAATAAAACCATTGCGCAGGATCATCAATTGGGAGCATTATTTGTATTCTCACGTTCGGAAGGAGCCGACGAAAACTTCTGGGCCTCACGTACCAAATATCGTATTTATTCCATCCAGCAACTGTTTGCCGGACCAGACAAAGACAAGGATAATAGCGGCAGTGCTTCCGAAACCGGTAAAATCGGTTCGGTATTCCGTCTGACCTACAACTATAAAGAGAAATACATGCTGGAAGCGAACGGACGCCTCGATGGTTCGGAAAAATTCCCGAAAAACAAACGTTATGGCTTCTTCCCTTCTGTATCGGCTGCCTGGCGTATATCGGCAGAACCTTTTATGGAACCCTTCTCGGAAGTGCTTAGCAATCTGAAACTAAGAACTTCATGGGGACGTGCCGGCACAGACAACATCGGACAGTTCCAATATATGTCTGCTTATGGTACAGGCGGCGATGCCGTATTCGGCGGTCAGAATCCGGAAATCGCTCCGGGATATACTGAGACCCGTTTCCCGAATCCTAACATTACATGGGAAACTTCTGAAATGTTCAATATCGGTATAGATGCCTCGTTCTTCAACGGAAAACTCAATCTGGAAGCGGATTGGTTCTATAAAAAGACAAACGACATCCTGCGTGAACGTACAGATATGCCGGCTATCCTGGGATATAAATTACCGGCTGCCAATGTAGGTAAAGTAGACAACAGAGGTATCGACCTGAACATTACGCATCGCAATCATCTGCGCGATTTCAATTATTCCGTTGCAGGTAACCTGACCTGGGCCAGAAACAAAGTGATTGACCTGCTGGAACCTGCCGGAGAGAAAAACAACCCGAGACAGCGCAGTACCGGACACTCCATGAGTCAGTACTTCGGTTACGAAGCACTGGGACTGTTCCAATCTGACGAGGAAGCCAATAACTGGCCTCAACCGCAATTCGGCAAAGCCAAGGCAGGCGACATTAAATACAAAGACCAAAACGGAGATGGCATCATCGACGCAGAAGATAAAATAGCTATCGGACGCAGCAATTATCCGGAATTGGTATACGGACTAAACCTGAATGCCGAATGGAAAGGTTTTGATGTAACCTTCTTCTTCCAGGGGGCAGCGTTGGCAGACTTTTACTACAATGGTTACCTGGCCTTCCCATACATAGAGGGACGCGGAGGAGCTTTGCTTGAACATCACATCGGTAACACCTGGACACCAGAGAATCCGAAAGCGGAATTTCCACGCCTGTATTACGGAGGCAACGCCAATAACCAGTTGTTTTCTTCCTTCTGGATGCGTAATGGTTCATACCTCCGCCTGAAGAATGTAGAAATAGGTTACGACTTCAAGAAACTGCTACTGTCCAAGGTATCCGAAATTCAAGGATTGCGTCTTTACTTCAGCGGTTCTAACCTGCTGACCTGGTCGCAAATAAAATATTTCGACCCTGAGTTGCGCTCTACTGACGGAAGTGCTTATCCTCAAATGAAAACCTTTGTGTTTGGTGCTAACATTACATTCTAAACTTAAAAATTGAAACGTGATTATGAAAAAGATAAATACAGCCCTGTTCTGCATATTTGTATTGCTCTTCTGTTCGTGCGATGTATTGAACAAAGCTCCACTAGACGAAATCGCCGACGATTCTTTCTGGTCGGACGAAACACTGGTGAAATATTACGTAAACGATCTATATAGTGAAATTTCCGTAGACGGACTGCAATTACAGGAAAACCGAAGTGACAATTCTGTCTCAGCACAACGGGATAAATATCGTGCAAGCTGGTTCAAATTCAACTATGATATGGTCAGCGCTTCCGACCCTCAGGATGACGATGTATGGGAAGATTATTACGTAAAGGTACGTAAATGCAACCGTTTTTTCGAACGAATCGGTACGTCTACCATCGAAGAAAGCGAAAAGTCAAGACTTACGGGAGAAGTTCACTTCTTGCGTGCCATGTTCTATTTCGAAATGGTAAAGCGATATGGCGGTGTCATTCTACTGGATAAAGTACTCACCATGGAGGATAACTGGGAAATTCCCCGTTCGTCCGAGAAAGAATGTTATGACTTCATTCTGGACGACCTCAAAAAGGCAACCGAAATGTTGCCGGCGTCTTATGGTTCAAGAGAAAAGGGACGTGCCACCAAAGGTGCTGCTTATGCACTGAAATCAAGAGTGGAACTGTATGACAAACGCTACGAAGACGTGATCAAGAGTTGTGCCGAAGTATACAAACTGGGATATGAACTGGTAGATGGCACTACTCCGGAAAAATACCGCTCTATCTGGTGGACTACCAACAAAGATAACAAAGAAATCATCTTCGACATCCAATACAAAAGCCCGGATGTCTACAACAACATGATGGTGTGCAACATGGTGACGTATATCAACGATAAATATGGTGATCGCGGATGGGGTGGCCTCGGCCCGACCCAAGAACTGGTTGACGCATTTGAAATGGCAGATGGCTCACCTGCCACGCAATACTCACAGGCTCCCGCCGATCAGGTATTCGATATCAATACTTGTGGCATCTATGAAGGACGTGAACCAAGATTCTATGCCAACATCGTTTTCCATGGTTCCCAGATTTTCTTCAATGCAGATAAAGGTGCTGTAACTGTAGACCGCTATCTGATGGATACTCCTGATAAAGGCGATGGTTCACTTACCGGATACAATGTTTGGAAATGGATCGATTATGATAACTATAACTATCCGTACGCAGGCGCCAGCAGTCCGGACTTCAGTACCAACTGGATCATCCTCCGTTACGCAGAGATTTATCTGAATGATGCAGAAGCGCGCCTTGAAACCGGTGATGTAGAAGGTGCACGGAAAGCCGTCAATGTGATTCGTCAACGAGTAGGCTTACCTGCGCTTACCGAATCCGATCCGGCAAAATTGCGTGAACTGATTCGGAAAGAGCGCCGCATCGAGTTTGCTTTCGAGGAACAACGTTTCTACGACGTACGCCGCTGGAAAGTCGGTCCCGAAACCCAAACGACCCTGCATGGAGTGCGCTTTGTCTCACCGACGGAATTTAAGATAACCAAAACAGACATCCGTACCTGGAATGACCGTTTGTACCTGACACCGATTCCTCACGACGAGATTGTCCGCTCCAGCGTACTGACACAAAACCCGGGATATTAACGATTGATTTCATCACATTTTAAATATAGCATGATTATGAATAAAATAATTTCTATACTGATTTGCTGCTTTGTTGCCGGCTGCCTTTTTGTCTCGTGTGAACAACCCGACATACCGGACGTACCGAATTATGACAAAACGGAAATATTGACTTTTAAAGTGTATAACCAGGATAAAGAAGAGATCGGTACCCCTGTTATTCTTTCGGATGAAGGTATCGTCTCCATTACCGTAGAAAACGGCACTGACCTGTCCAACGTCTTTGCCACCTGCACACTCTCTTCCGGAGCTACCCTGTCCCCTTCACTCGGAGGCTATCAGGACTGGAGTGGACTGAGCAAAGAGTTTACTGTAATTTCGGCCAGTGGTAAACGTTCAAAACCATGGACCGTGACTTTCAAAACCAAATAAATTCATAATGAAATATGTAATAATATTCATCCTCTGCATCTGCTGCTCCCTGCAGATGCAGGGTAAACTTCCTGCCTCAAAAGGCGGGAAGTCTAATCTCGCCCTCTGCCTCGACGGGAAAGACAATAACGTACGGACAGGTATGGGAATTCTGGAACCTTCGTGGACCTTGGAGTCCTGGATTAAAGGTAACGACTGTAAATGGGACAGTCTTGAAGTTATCATCGGAGGAGGTGAATACAGTGAATTGAACTGGGTGGACTATCTGCCTTTGGTCGTAAAAGAAGGCAAACTTCACTCTACCCGTGCCAATCTTTCGGCACCGGAAGCATTGGATGACCAATGGCACCATGTGGCACTGACTTGTGACGGAAAGCAGACCATACTTTATCTTGATGGAAAACAAATGGCCAAAGCCGATACGGCAATTTCCATCCTTCCCGGTGCTATCGGAGTTCACGATGTATATTATACTTTCGGCGGATTGATTGATGAAGTACGCATTTGGCGCAAAGCTTTACCGGAACAAACGATCCGTCAATGGATGAATCGCCCCGTAGAAGCCAGTCATCCCGCTTTTAAATCCTTGTGGGGATATTATAACTTCGACGACCTGAAAGAAGAAACATCCATCAATTGGGTAGGCAAAGGACATCAGGCTTACCATATCCGCAATGGGCGCAACAAATACAATGGAAAAGCTCCGCTGGCTTATGCAGTCCCTAACGATAATACCGCATTTAAAGAGTATGACGGAAAACAACAGTTATTCAATGCCGTAGTCATCCAAAGTGAATGGGATGTTGATCAAGGAAGCAAAGACGACCAGGCACTAAAACTGAGAATAGCCGTACAAGGTTCCCGGAAACCACTGAAACTGACAGAGCTGAAACTCGATTTCACCGGCACGACCACTCTTGCGGATATTGAGCAAATCCATATTTATTCTACCGGGAGTGAGGCACGATCCGTGCAACGCAAAGAACTGTTTGGCAACGGGCATACCCCCGAACAGTCAATGACTCTCTGCCCGGAGCAGGGAGAAGAGATCCTGTTACAACCGGGGATCAACTATTTCCTTCTTACATTCGACGTCAGAAAAGAGGCAACTCCCGGACATACATTATATGCCTCCGTACCTTCTTTCCGCCTAAACGGAAAACAGTATATTCCCGAAACAGCTACCGAAGAGGTCCGTAAACAAGTGACTTGCAACAACCAAACACATTCCAATATAGTAAAAGTGCTTCAATGGAACATCTGGCATGGAGGTATTCATCTGGGTAACGAGGGGCAGCAGCGAGTATTCGACCTGATCCGAAGCACCCATGCAGACGTGGTCATGATGCAAGAAGCATATGGCATCCAACAAATGCTGGCAGATTCATTAGGGTATCATCTCAAAACCCATTCTCTTAAAGACAACCTGGCCATGTACAGCCGCTTTCCGTTGGAACCCATAGCATGGCGGGAACCCTTCAAATCGAACCCAGCCAAAATAACCTTACCAAACGGTAAGCGGATAATGCTTGTAGACTGTTGGCTTCGTTATGCCTACCGTCCGGAATATACAAGTGGTTACGCTGAGAAAGGACTGGATCCTTCTGTCTGGGTCGCTGAAGATTCCATATTGGCACTGCCCGATATCCGCAATATCTATACAAAGGATATTGTACCGAACCAGGAAACAGACATGCCGGTCATTATCACCGGTGACTTCAACTCGTGTAGCCATCTTGACTGGACAGAACGAGCCAAACCATTGCATCACGGATACGGTCCGGTGGCTTTCCCCGCTTCCCGCTATATGTTGGAAAATGGTTTCAAAGATAGTTTCCGTGAGAAGAATCCGGACGAAGTTGCATATCAGGGAGGCACTGTTGCCGCCATCTACGGGCAAATGCAAATGTCCCGTATCGATTTCATCTATTATAAAGGAGGGCTGAAAGTATTATCATCCAAAATAGTACGTACGGCTCCCGAGATAGATTATGTGTGGGCATCAGACCATGCAGCGGTACTTACCGTCTTTGAGGTTGAATAAAATGATAGGCACGGATCGTGCAGATTCCACAGAATCAAGAGTATCTGTTTATCTGTCACATCCGTGCCTAAAATAGATCAATACTGTAGAGCAGGCTACAATATAATGCGTTTATAGGGTTCCTTCTGATAATCTTTAATCTTTACTTTCCGCCAATCCCAACTGCTTCCGTTGCTTGGTGAAATAACTCCGGCATCCGGATATTTATTATAAAGATCGATTGTTTTTACTTTCTTTGGCAACTTCGGGAAAACGAGTGTCAACAACACAGAACGTCCTTCACAGCCCTCTACCCACAGTAATTTATTCATTTCAATGCCATGCGCCTCTTCCAGAATCGGATATTCATCACCTGTTCTGGAATCAACAAGACACAATCCCTTACCTATGACCAACCAATGACGGTCAAAATGAATAGGTATATTCAAGACAACCAACGTCTTCTCCGGTAAAGTTTCAATTTTCTGAATTCGAGACCTTCCGTCACCCCGGCGTGAAGAAACGGCTAATTGACTTGCATTAAGAGTTACTTCTTCCAATTTATCGGAACGCAGTGGACGCCCCTCTCTATCATACTCAGCTATTCGGGCGGCAGTCGGAAGGAAATCGTCAACTTTCAGATTCTCCAACCTCCATGAACTGCCATTGGGAGGTGTCAATCCCCTTTCTTCCGGGAAACAATCGCGGATACTAATCTTTTTTACCTTTCGGTCAAGAGGAGGAAAGACCAGTGTAAATTCCAGCATTTGCTTTTCTTGTCCCACAACCCAATAAGTCTGATTTAGTTCAATTCCGCGGGTAAGTGAACGAATCTTATAAACATCTTTCGTATCTTCGTCTACTATGGACAATCCCTTTTCGAACTGTAACCAGTGCCGGTCATAATATATCGGTATGGCCAAAGTAACGCGTGTATCTTCTTTCGTCCGTTCAATAAAGCGTACATATATACTTCGTTTATACGGTGCACGCGACAATACAACCTGATCTGCAGGTAAATCGACGCCAACAGTATAATCAGCCTCTTTTCCGTGCAGAGAAGTCTGATTCGGTTTCTCCTCCGAGAGCGTATCCAGCACTTTCGATACAGGAGTTGTAACCTTAGTAAGTAGTTGACTGGATCCGGATTTAACTAAATGCGCCTCTCCCGACTGTATGTAATGAACTATCTTTGGGGAGTCCAAAAGCAGAAAACACTTTTCATCACCTACGCTATCCATCTTTTTTTCGTTAGATACGACTTCGGGAGTTTCTGCTTTCATCGAAACAGATACCATCGGCAATACAGGTTCAATCAGAACCGGCTTTTCCGTAAAAGAAAATAAAGCCAATACACCCGCACACAAAGGAAGCAACGCTATTTTGCGCACTCCGGCGAAACGTTCTTTATATTGATGTTTCATCATGATAAATCGTTTTTTAATTAATGAATTATGAAAACCATTTGCAACCTTCGGGCTGTATCCCATCAACTCTTCGAATAAGATGCTTTGATATTCAAATAATTCAATCTCACCGGAAAGCAAACAACGGTCCACTTGAAATTCATGGAGAGCCCGCAGTTCACGCTTTACCAGCCAGACAAACGGATTAAACCAACATAAGATGGATAAACCTTCAATAAATAAAGTGTCCCGATAATGATGATTACGAATATGTGCCTTTTCATGGAGCAGAACTATACGCAACACTTCTCCTTCTAACTTCCGATTGATAAAGATCATCCGGTAAAACGAGAATGGTGAAACGACTTCATTGTTACGCACGATACAAATCCCATCAGCCTCCATCGTACAACTTCCCCAACGCTTCAAACGCCAGATACGTGCCATTTCGACCAATAAATGCATCAAAAGGACAAATACTCCCAATCCATATACGATCCAGACTATTTGCCAGTAATCCCACGAAGCATAAAAAGGTTCTTCCGCTATTTCTTCTTCCACTCGGGGTACAATTGCTTCACTAACCTCCGCCTGCACTGCTGCGAGCGTATCCGGTTGTATCCCATCATTTTCTACTTGTACCAATGAAGTCTTATCCATTTGTGTTTCTTGCTTTACAACCACCCGTTCCATCTTTATCGGCCGCACCACCTTCACCGGATAAACCGGGATGCGTACCACCGATACAGCTCCGGCCAGCAGTACCGAAAAAAGCAAATAATTCCGGCACTGGTTAAACGGGGCTTTTCGATCGAACAACAAGTAATAGCACAGCCATAACACAAATGAAGCTCCTATGAAACGAAGAATAGCCCATTCGCTACAATCAATATCGATCATACCTTATTCCTTTTTGTTTTCCTTCAACATTTCAATCAGTTCGTCGATCTCCTGTACCGACATCTTTTCTTTTTTGGTAAAGAACGAAACCATCGCCTTCACCGAACCACTGAAAAAGTTATCTACGACCCGGTTCATAAAACGATTCGTATAGCTCTCTTTTGAAACCAACGGATAATACTGATAATTCTTTCCGAAACTACGATAAGCTACAAAGCCTTTGTTTTGCAATACACGCAGTACGGTAGAAACTGTATTATACGCCGGACGCGGCTCTTCCAAATCCTGTAAGATTTCATTCACAAAAGCATTTTCTTTCCGCCAAAGCACCTGCATGATCTGGAGTTCTGCTTTTGTCAATTCTTTCTGTTCACTCATACCAAGTAATTTTAGATTATACTTCTATTCATCAAGTATTTGGGATACAACCTGAATGGAATGGCACAAATATATAACTATAAATATAGACATAAAACTATATTTATAGTATTTCACATTAAAAAGCAAGTATTTAACAATAAATAAATCATTTTATCCACATAATAAGAAAAGGCCACCTTTAAACAAAGGTGACCTTTCCATTTTAATCGAGCATAAAACGCAATTACCCCATCATTTCTTCGGCAACTCCTTCAACAAGCAATCTACCGCAGCTTTCAATTGTGCATCTTCTCCCTTCAACGAAGCAGAAGGTTCATTATAAATCAGCACATCCGGTTCGAGTGTCTGATTTTCCAAATAGTTACCCTGCATATCCATGCAGCCTACCTGCGGAATACCAAATACAAGACTCGGATCAATCTGGCGTTCCCACCATACAGCTGTCATAGTTCCGGCTACAGGAGTACCTACCAGTTTACCGATACCTAATGTCTTATATACATAAGGAGTACCATGCGCATTACTGTAATTGTCTTCACAAACAAGCATACATGAGGGCTTCAGCCACTTATTGAACGGATCGCTACCTATATATTGTCCGCGAGGAACAAAACGCTGATATTCTTTGCCACTAAGGAGAGTCACCACATCGTCGTGCAACCAACCACCACCATTGTGACGAACGTCTACAACTACGGCTTCTTTGTTACGGTAGCGCCCCAACAGTTCGGAGTACATCTTACGGAAACTCTGACTATCCATGCCCTTGATATGTACATATCCCAAACGACCGCCTGATAACTCTTCTACTTTCTTGCGGTTGCGCTCTACCCATCGTTTATATAGCAATTCGCGCTGCGCACCGTAACTGATCGCCTTCACTGTCTCTTCAAAATGCTTCTTTGTAGCAGGATCGTAAACAGAAAGCAGCACTTTACGCCCTACTTTTCCTTCAAATAACGGGAAATAATCTTCTCCTTTTTTGATTGGAGTACCATCTACTTTTTCAATGATACAACCCGGCTTTACATCTGTTTTCTTCAAAGTGAAAGGACTCTGCTCTATGATTTCCTTTATTTTCAACCCGTCACCGGTATAAGTATCGTCATAAAATACCCCCAATGAAGCTGTAGGTAACGCCCCTCCTACACCAGAGTACCGAGCTCCGGTATGTGAAGCATTCAACTCTCCGAGCATCTCGCTCAGCAGTTCGGCAAAGTCATAATTATTGTTGATATGTGGCAGGAACTTTTCATAAGTCTTCTTATACAAAGGCCAGTCTACTCCCTGCAAATCCTTCACATAGAACTTATCGTCTACCTGCTGCCAAACATGATCAAAAATGTAAGCACGTTCACCACCCGGCTGATAGTCGAAGAAAGATTCAAATGCAATAGGCGTTGTCTTACTACCGGCTATTTCAATTTTCTTCATACCTCCACCGGTACACATAAAGATATTCTCACCTTTCTTATCGGGCAACAGCGAACCGCCTCCGACACCTTTCAACAGAATCTTTGTTGAATTCTCTTTCAAATCGTGTTCCCACAAATCATAACCGCTTTCAAACGCTGCCAGATAATAGAGCTTATCACCTTTCGGAGTCAAAACAGCATCACCCATGAAAGAAGAGTTGACAGTCAGACGCACAATACGATCGAATCGATTATCAAGATCGAATTTCAGTGGCTTCACTTCCTCCTTCTTTTCTGCCTCTCCATCTTTCTTATCTTTGGCGTCTTTTTTCTTATCACCTTTTTTATCTTCTTTCTTTTTCTTCTCAGCTTTTTCTTTCTCAGCCTTTTCCGCTTTCTCAGCTTCTTCAAGCAAAGCAAGGTCTTCCTTATTCATGCGGAAACGATCGTAAGCATCTACATCAAAAAACATGATGTAAGCGTCATATTGAGCACCCCAGCTGCCATGACTACGGTATCCGGCACGGTCACTGAACCAGACCATTGCTTTGCCACCCAGAACCCATTTCGCATTTCCGTCTGAGTAACCGCTTTCGGTCAGATTATGCATTTCTCCCTTACCATCGGCGTTCAGCAGCACAATATCTTTATTGTTCCAGCCACCGATACCAATAAATTCGGAAAGAATCCATTTACTATCCGGACTCCACTCAAACCACTGGTCACCATCACTGTACGAATACTGATATTGGGCATCCATTACCGTACGTACCTTCTTAGTTTTGAGATTGATGACGCGAATTGCCGTACGGTTTTCAAGGAAAGCAACTTCTTTTCCGTCCGGGCTATACTTCGGATTGAACGAAGCTATATCCGAATTGGTCAGACGTTCTTCTTTTAACTCTGTAGCATACGTGAACTGTTTCTCATCTTTCCGCACGATACTTGAAGTATAGAGCTGCCAGAGTCCGCCACGTTCCGAAGCATACACCAAGCTACGCCCGTCGGGTGCAAAATCGATTCCACGTTCCTGACAAGGAGTGTTCGTTATCTGTTTTGTCGTTTTATATTCTACCGAAGTCACATACACATCTCCTCTCAAAATGAAAGCAACCTCTTTACCATCAGGAGATACAGCCATTTCAGTAGCCCCACTGGTCTTTATCTGGCGAATCAAATCTTTATCATTTCTGTCTGACAGAATTTTCACAGATACTTTCTGCGACTTACCACCGGGAGTCAACGTATAAATCTCACCATCAAAACCATAACAAAGATTACCATTGGAAGCCATACTGAGGAAACGTACCGGATGCTGCGTGTGATGCGTCACCTGCTTGGATGCATTCGATCCCGGAATACGCTGGTAGATATTGAACGAACCATTCTCTTCACTCAAATAGTAGAACGACTTTCCGTCCGGTGCCCATACCGGTTCACGATCTTCACCGATGAAAGTGGTCTGTTTTTCATAGCGTGGAGTCTGTCCAGGCTGAAGCATCCATATATCACGGGCAATCGGTGACTTCTGGTGCTTACGCCAGTAATCCTCATATCCTTTTTTATCTTGATAAAGAATAGCCCCTTCCTTATTAATGGAGATGCATTCCATTGGCATAGATGAAAACATCACAGGACGTCCTCCCGCAACCGGAATCTGATATATCTGCTGGAATTGTCCGTTCGAAGGAAAACCGGCATCTTCGGCAGAAGGCATGATGTCGGCAGTAAATAAGAGCTGTCCCGCATCACTGAAAGCTACCGGAGTTTCGCTGCCCGAGAAAGTGGTCAGGCGGCGAGGCTCGCCTCCTTCTTTCGACACAATGAATACATCCAGACTTCCCATACGGTCGGACGCAAATGCAATCTGTTTACTATCGGGACTCCAAATCGGGGTTGTATCAAAAGCCGGATTGGTAGTGATCTGTGTAGCTTTGCCACCGGACACCGGTACTGTGAAAATATCACCTTTATAGGTGAAAGCAATGGTAGTTCCATCGGGAGAGATAGCACAATGACGCATCCACAACGGACCCTCTTGTGCCCAAAGTGCTCCGGCAAACAAAAGAGCCGCAGCACTCATGAAGAGTTTTCTCATAATGTATTATTTAAGTATATTAAAAAGCAAACCTCACAGCCCTTTTGAAAAGAGTTGTGAGGTCCGCATATTCTATTTTCAGATTAAGAATCCGGCATTCAAATTAGAGAGCACCAACTTCTTTCAGAGCTGCGTTAGTTCCATGAACAGCCTTTGCGCTTGCCGCAAATTTTGCTTTTTCGTCAGCAGTCAATTCCAGTTCAACGATTTTCTCGATACCGTTCTTACCCAAGATTACAGGAACACCGATACAAAGATCAGATTCACCGTATTCACCTTCAAGCATTACTGAGCAAGGAATCATCTTCTTCTGGTTGTGGATGATAGATTCTACGACATAAGCTCCTGCCGCACCCGGTGCATACCATGCAGAAGTGCCCAGCAACTTAGTCAGAGTAGCACCACCTACCATAGTAGAAGCAACTACTTCGTTCAGCTTTTCTTCGCTCAGCAGTGTGCTGACCGGCTGTCCTTTGTAAGTGGCCAGACGAGCCAACGGAATCATAGTAGTGTCACCATGACCACCGATCACCATACCTTCTACTTCGTTTGCATTGCAACCCAAAGCCTGAGACAAGAAATATTTAAAACGTGAGCTATCCAAAGCACCGCCCATACCGATAACACGGTTTTTCGGCAATCCGAGTGATTTCAATGCCAGATAAGTCATTGTATCCATCGGGTTAGAGATAACTACGATAATAGCATTCGGAGAGTATTTCAAAAGATTTTCTGCTACTGATTTCACGATACCGGCATTTACCCCGATCAGTTCTTCACGAGTCATGCCCGGTTTACGAGGAATACCAGAAGTGATCACAACCACGTCAGAGTTAGCAGTCTGAGCATAATCATTTGTGCAACCAACGATTGTTGTGTCGAAACCCAACAACTGAGCAGTCTGCATCATATCCATTGCTTTACCTTCTGAAACGCCTTCTTTTACGTCCAGCATTACTACTTCGTCTGCCACTTCATTGAAGGCCAGTACATTTGCACATGTAGCACCTACGTTACCTGCGCCTACTACGGTTACTTTTGACATAATACTTATATTTTAATAAAGTTGATAATTAGTTCGTATCGTTTTCGTGACGGCAAAAGTACAACGATAATCGAAATTAAAGAAATTTTTCCATAATAATTTTAGTTAAAGAAAAGTGAATAGACTGTGTTACTCTGTATTGAAATGATTACTTTTGCAGCGTTTTATCATTCAACCTTATAGAATATGAATAAAAAGAATCTGCTGATCATTGCCGTATCTGTTTTGGTGCTCGCGCTCATCGGTCTTACTTATCTGTTATTCTCCGAAAAACAGACTAACCGTGAACTGGTTCAGGAATTCCAATTGGACAAAGAAGATCTTGAAAATGAGTACACTCGCTTTGCACAGCAATATGACGAACTGAAACTGACTGTATCGAACGACTCTTTGGCAGACTTGCTGGCTCAGGAGCAGGTCAAGACGCAACGCCTGCTTGAAGAACTCCGTACGGTAAAGAGCAGTAACGCCACAGAGATAAGACGCCTGAAAAAAGAATTGGCAACACTGAGAAAAGTAATGATCGGTTACATCAATCAGATTGACTCGCTGAATAAACTGACCGCCCAGCAAAAACAAGTGATAGCAGAAGTAACGCAGAAATACAATGCGGCTTCACGCCAGATCAATAATTTGTCTGAAGAAAAGAAGAACCTTAATCAAAAAGTTACATTAGCTGCTCAGTTGGATGCAACCAATATCTGGATTGAACCTCGCAACAAACGTGGCAAAAAAGCTAAAAAAGTAAAGGATATCGTAAAACTGGCCATCGGTTTTACGATTGTCAAAAATATCACTGCCGAAACCGGAGAACGGACACTCTACATCCGGATAACGAAACCGGATAACGATGTATTGACCAAAAGCCCGTCAAACACTTTCCCTTATGAAAACCGTACGTTAGGCTACTCTATCAAAAAGTACATCGAATACAATGGGGAAGAACAAACTATTAACGTATTCTGGGATGTGGAAGAGTTTCTGTATGCCGGCGACTATCGGGTAGACATCTTTGCTGACGGAACGATGATTGGATCGCAGAAGTTCACATTGGACTAAAACTTTAAAACCATATACTTTAAAAGAGGATGCGCCAGAATGGTTACTAAGTAACCGGCTTCTGGCACATCCTCTTTTTTATTACTTCAATTCTATCTTATTGATGAAGTTACTCCCGAAGTCTTATAAATTAGATACATCCATTTATGCACTTTCCGGCACTGGGTTAATGAAAAAGAATTTACCCAAGGCACATTTGTCATTTGACAGGGAACGAAGTCATTTGTTTAAATGATATTGCTTTGGCTCAATAGGGAATTTACGTAAAAAAACTGTCTCTATAATAAATCAATGTTAAGCCTGCTTCATATATATTGAAAGAATGATAATATATTAACTTCTTTTTCGTGTTTCGAGTTGAGTAGGGTTTTAATATGGATTGTATTATATGTAACATGAACTATTAATTTTTGATAGATTCTAATTTTAAAAAACAGAAGAGTAATTATGATAAAAAAATATTACAAACAAAAAAACAAACATGAAAAAGTAAAAATCGATTTATTTTTATTTCTTTTTTCTCTACAATCTTAGAAGCATGAATAGTTTCTTTACATTTAAACGATTTAAAAGATGAAAAAACAAATAACTTTCTTTATCTGCACAATTATTTTGTTGGCTTTGTCGTCTTGTCATAAGGAAGCAGATTATTCTTTAAATAATTCAATCTGGATACATCAATTTCAAGCTGAAGAACGGGTAGAAGGTGGTGTAAAAGCAGTAGGACTTTTCTTCGGAGCAAAAACAATTGAAAAGTATAGCCTTGATAAAGACTACAAAGCATCAAAACTTTTGAACACATTTAACTATATAAAGGAAGGTAATGAAATTATAATCAATGGTGCATTCAGACAAACAGTGGGAGATAATTATCTTACTTTTGATGATGGAATGTACTATCGTTCAGAAAAAGCAAGGGCTCTTTTTTCCAAAAGTAATAAAGAAGGAGGGAGCAATTAAGAATAGGTATTGAAGGAGCAGAGAATAAATAATTCCTCTGCTCCTTTTAATTAAATATTCGTGCTACTGCCACTTTTGATCCGAACCATATCAGTAAATCGGGTAAATACCCCCTATTGGGGTTGCTCCCGGCCCAGTTATGCGAAGATGCTCAAAACGCAATCTGGAAATCTCCAGATATAAGAATAAAAAGGTTATTGTCTACTATTGCCACGAAACTTTCCTTTCTGCTTCTCTGTTCGTGTTATTGAAAAACAGAAACCTTAAATAAGGCTTTTGAACCAGTAAGCTAAATACCAATTCGCAATAGTTGTTTATTATACTACAACCAAAGTATGCAATCGGGTACGCAATATTACGAAAAAAATGATTCGGGAAGACAGGATCAATCCATAGTTGATAAATAAGCAAGTATACAGGCTTTCAGCCTGCAAAGTCTTAGTTGGATAGAAAAAGGCACGATGATACTTAAACAGATGAAAGGCAAGACATTCAAAACACTAAACTCTTGCTGGGAAAAGACTTGCTTTAACACAATGTTAAAGTCTGCTCTTTAGATTCAAATAACAAGTCATTTAAATGCAAAAGGCTTGTTATTTGCATTTGGAAAAGAAGAAGCCCCAGAATGCGATTAACAATGTTAATTGAAAAAGCGAGAATACATCGCCCGGTATTCAAACATCAGGCCTAAATAACAAAAAAAATTAAATCGTTTTGCTTTTTAAGATTAACCCTTTATATTTGCATCGTTGTTTATGCAATTATTGTTTCTTGTCCTAACAAGGATAACAAGAACAAAACCGGATAAACAAACAGCCCGCAAGCATTGTTCTTTAAAATGAAGTATTACCTTTATAATGTATAAGATGCGATGAAAAAAATCCTGTTTCTGTTTTTTCTCCTGACAACTACTTTCTCTCTGAAATCACAGGGAATCCTATCCTTAGATAGTTGCCGTGCATTGGCCATTGCTAACAACAAAGAGTTGTTGATAAGCGGAGAGAAAATAAATGCTGCACACTATCAAAACAAAGCAGCTTTTACGAACTACTTACCCAACTTCTCTGCTACAGGGGCCTATATGCGTAACCAAAAAGAATTCTCGCTGCTCAACAGTGATCAGAAAGCTGCCCTATCGGGCTTAGGAAACAGCATAAGCGGACCACTGCAGCAGGCTGCACAAGTCATCGGACAGCTCCATCCTGAACTGGCCCCGGTTTTGTCGCAACTGGGAGGGGCTATCGTACCGGCCTTGAACGAAGCCGGAAGTTCTATTGTAGACGCATTCCGTACCGATACCCGCAATGTATATGCAGGAGCCATCACCCTGACACAGCCATTATACATGGGCGGCAAAATCCGGGCATACAACAAAATCACTAAATACGCTGAAGAGTTGGCTCGCCAACAGCACAATTCGGGTATGCAAGAGGTGATTCTCAGCACGGATCAGGCCTATTGGCAGGTTATCTCGTTGGTCAACAAGAAAAAACTCGCGGAAAGCTACCTGAAGCTATTGCAGAAACTGGACAGTGATGTAGAAAAGATGATTGCCGAAGGGGTAGCCACTAAAGCGGACGGACTCTCGGTTCGGGTGAAGGTAAACGAAGCCGAAATGACACTGACAAAGGTTGAAGACGGACTCAGCCTTTCGCGGATGCTACTGTGCCAACTGTGCGGCATCGATCTGAGTACCCCCGTCGTATTGGCCGACGAAGACATCGACGACATTCCGTTAATGCCTGTTACTACCGACTTTGAGGTTGAAACAGCCTATGCCAACCGGCCTGAAATACGGAGCCTGGAACTGGCAACCAAAATTTATCAACAAAAAATAAACGTAACCCGCTCCGAGCATCTTCCGTCTTTAGCACTGATGGGAAACTATATGGTTACTAACCCTTCCGTATTCAACAGCTTTGAAAATAAATTCAAAGGAATGTGGAATGTAGGCATCATGCTTCAATTACCCATCTGGCACTGGGGAGAGGGCCTCTATAAAGTAAAGGCAGCCAAAGCAGAAGCACGCATCGCTCAGTATCAACTGGAAGATGCCAAAGAAAAAATAGAGTTGCAGGTCAACCAATCGGCCTTCAAAGTGAACGAGGCAGCAAAGAAACTGACCATGGCGAAAAAGAACCTTGAGAAAGCTGACGAAAACCTGCGCTACGCCACCCTTGGATTCGAAGAAGGAGTAATTGCTCCAAGCAACGTACTTGAAGCCCATACTGCCTGGTTGTCGGCCCAATCGGAAAAGATCGATGCACAGATTGATGTGAAGTTAACAGAGATCTACCTGCAGAAGTCATTGGGAACACTGAAATAAAATGAATAAGTAAATTTAGAGAAAGCCAATCTCAATCGTAAATCGTAAAATCGTAAATAAGATGACATCACAAAAATCACAGAACAGCAATATGCTGCTTGCATTCCTCACTCTGCTGGGAGTTATTGTACTGGTTGCAGTTGTCGGTTTCTTCATGCTCCGCAAAGGTCCGGAAATTATTCAGGGACAGGCCGAGGTGACCGAATACCGCGTTTCGAGCAAAGTTCCCGGACGCATTCTGGAATTCCGTGTGAAAGAGGGACAAACAGTACAAGCGGGAGACACTCTCGCCATACTGGAAGCTCCGGACGTAATGGCAAAAATGGAACAGGCACGTGCAGCTGAAGCCGCTGCTCAGGCACAAAACGAAAAAGCAATCAAAGGGGCACGTCAGGAACAGATCCAGGCAGCTTATGAAATGTGGCAAAAGGCGATAGCCGGTGTTGATATAGCAGAGAAATCATACAAGCGTGTTAAAAATCTGTTCGACCAGGGAGTCATGCCTGCACAAAAGCTGGACGAAGTCACTGCGCAACGTAATGCAGCCATCGCCACAGAAAAAGCAGCAAAGGCCCAATATACCATGGCTAAGAACGGTGCCGAACGTGAGGACAAAATGGCTGCCGCCGCTTTGGTAGACCGTGCCAAAGGAGCTGTTGCCGAAGTGGAATCGTACATCAAAGAGACTTATTTGATTGCTCAGACAGCCGGAGAGGTTTCTGAGATATTTCCCAAAGTGGGCGAGTTGGTAGGCACAGGTGCACCGATTATGAACATTGCAGTGATGGATGACATGTGGGTGACATTCAATGTGCGCGAGGATTTATTGAAGAACCTGACAATGGGATCTGAATTTGACGCTATCGTGCCCGCACTGGACAACAAAACGATTCGCCTGAAAGTATACTACATGAAGGATCTGGGTACTTACGCTGCCTGGAAAGCAACTAAAACTACAGGACAGTTCGATCTGAAAACTTTCGAAGTAAAAGCTACTCCGGCTGAAAAAGTAGGCAATCTGCGTCCGGGAATGTCAGTCATCCTTAAAAAATGAAAGAAAGAAAAAAGAAATATATAGCCCTCTGGCTGGTCATGAAGCGCGAATGTCGCCGTCTTGTGTCCCGTCCGCTCTATCTCTTCTGCATGGTGATAGCCCCGTTATTCTGCTATATCTTCTTCACTACGCTGATGGACTCGGGGCTGCCCACCGACATGCCTGTCGGTGCTGTCGATCTGGACAACTCAACCAGTTCGAGAAATATCCTCCGCAATTTGGATGCCTTCGGGCAAACGGCTATCGTGGCCCGTTATGGAAGTGTGAATGAAGCCCGCACTGCAATGCAGGAAGGCAAAATTTATGGGTTCTTCTATATTCCCAAAGGGTTGTCGGCCGACGCTCAAAGCCAACGACAACCCAAAATATCTTTCTATACCAACAACTCGTACCTGATTGCCGGCTCACTGCTTTTCAAAGACATGAAGATGATGTCCGAGCTTGCATCAGGGGCAGTCAGCCGTTCGGTACTGTACGCTAAAGGTGCAACAGAGGACCAAGCCATGGGATACCTCCAACCGATAGTCATCGATACACACCCGATACAGAATCCATGGTTGAACTACTCGGTCTACTTGTGCAACACCCTTGTACCGGGAGTACTTATGCTGATGATATTCATGGTAACGGTATTCTCCATCGGCGTGGAAATCAAAGACCGTACCGCACGTGAGTGGTTGCGTCTGAGCAATAACTCCATTTATATCGCATTGGCAGGTAAACTTCTTCCACAAACGGTAGTGTTCTTCATCATGGGTATATTTTATAATGTATACCTGTACGGATTCCTGCATTTCCCATGCAACAGTGGCATCCTCCCTATGCTGCTGGCCACTTTGTGTCTTGTACTGGCTTCACAATGTTGTGGCATCGTGATGATAGGCACTTTGCCTACACTCCGCCTCGGATTGAGTTTTGCATCATTATGGGGAGTCATCTCTTTCTCCATATCGGGATTCTCTTTCCCGGTAATGGCTATGAATCCGGTATTGCAGGCATTGAGCAACCTGTTCCCACTACGGCATTACTTTCTCATTTACGTAGACCAGGCACTCAACGGATACAGTATGGCTTATTCCTGGTCCAATTATATGGCGTTATTGATTTTTATGTTACTTCCTTTCTTCGTGGTTCACCGGTTGAAGGAAGCTTTGATATACTATAAATACATGCCCTAATGAAAGATATAAAATTAAAAGATAAAATAGCACAAGGAGTCAACGACCTGTTTTATATCTGGAAACGGGAGTTTGGAACCACCTTCCGTGACCAGGGAGTATTGATTTTCTTCGTACTCGTGCCATTGGTATATCCGTTGATTTATAGCTTCATCTATACCAACGAAGTGGTGCGCGAAGTGCCCGCAGTGGTAGTAGACGATTCACGCTCTTCACTCAGCCGCGAATATCTGCGCAAAGTGGACGCCACTCCCGATATAGAAATCGTAGCGTATTGTGCCGATATGGAAGAAGCCAAACAAATGCTGAAAGACCGTCTGGCTTATGGCATCATTTATATTCCCAAAGAATTTAGTGATAACATAGCACAAGGTAAACAGACTCAGGTAAGTATTTATTGTGATATGAGCGGACTGCTATATTACAAAAGTATGCTTCTGGCTAACACAGCCGTATCTTTAGACATGAACGAAAATATCAAAATAACCCGTTCGGGCAATACCACCGACCGCCAGGATGAGATCACAGCCTACCCCATCGAATATGAAGACGTGGCAATGTTCAATCCGACTAACGGTTTTGCCGCTTTCCTGATACCGGCAGTACTAATCCTGATTATTCAGCAGACTTTACTGTTGGGTATCGGACTTTCTGCCGGCACCGCCCGCGAAAACAACCGCTTCAAAGATCTGGTGCCCATTAACCGGCATTACAACGGCACGCTGCGTATTGTAATGGGTAAAGGACTAAGCTATTTCATGGTCTATTCGCTCGTATCTGTTTACGTACTTTGTGCGGTTCCCCGCATGTTCAGCCTCAACCAAATCGGACAACCGGGTACATTAGCGTTATTTATCCTTCCCTATCTGATGGCTTGCATCTTCTTTGCCATGACTGTGTCCATTGCCATCCGTAACCGGGAAACGTGCATGCTGATATTCGTCTTCACGTCTGTTCCGTTACTGTTTATTTCGGGAATCTCCTGGCCGGGAGCAGCCATACCGCCGTTCTGGAAATATTTCTCTTATATATTCCCGTCTACTTTCGGCATTAACGGATTTGTGCGGATCAATAACATGGGGGCGACACTGAGTGAGATCCCATTTGAATATAAAGCGTTATGGATACAAACGGGATTCTACTTCCTGACTACCTGCTGGGTATATCGCTGGCAGATCATCAAGAGCCGTAAGCATGTCATTGATAAATACAAAGAAATGAAAGGCAAAGGAAAACCTATTCTTTCATAATCACATACACATATTTATTCCGGATTTATCCGGAAATACCTGCTATTGCAATTCAACCCGAAAATATATCGGACAGCTATTGTCTGAAACAAAGATAATTAGTACATTCGAGGCGTTTATATTTTCAAGTGGAAGATGTAAACACAACACATACAATAATAAAACACATGTTATGAAAAGAAAAATGATGTCCCTTTTGCTCGCATTGGCAGTAATAAGCGGAAATAGCGTGTACGCTAAAGTGATTGACATAATGTCTCCCAACGGAGCCATTAAAGTATCGGTAGATATCAAGGACCGAATCTACTATTCAGTGTCTTATGATAACAACCAACTATTAAAGGATTGTTATCTCAACCTCCAACTGCAAAATGAAACACTGGGGAACAATCCCAGGCTGCGGAGCACGAAACGTGGAACCATTGACGAAAGTGTGAAACGTGAGATACCTTTTAAAAATGCTATCGTAAAGAACCACTGTAACACGCTGAGGATGAACTTCAGCGGAAACTATGCCGTTGAGTTCCGGGTATTCGATAACGGTATGGCTTACCGTTTTGTTACAGACAAAAAAGAGGATAACATTGTAATGGGAGAAGATTTCGCAATTAATTTTCCTGCCAACTACAAAGCCCACTTATCACAACCGGATGGTTTTAAAACCTCTTACGAATATCCATATACTCATATAGATACGGAAAACTATGCTGCCACCGATCGTATGAGTTACCTGCCCGTACTGATAGAAACGGACAAAGCATATAAAATCCTGATATCCGAAGCTGACCTATTCGATTATCCTTGTATGTTCCTCAAAGGCACCGGCAAGAATGGGATGCAATCTCTTTTCCCCAAAGCACCTTTGGCATTTGGCGAAGATGGTGACCGTAGCCTCAAGATCACTAAAGAAGCTGATTATATTGCCAAAACAACCGGAAAGCGTTCATTCCCCTGGCGAATGATGGTAATCTCAAAAGAAGACAAAGAGATTATTGAAAACGAAATGGTATATAACCTTTCCACTCCTTGTGTCCTTGAAGACTACAGTTGGATCAAACCGGGGCAGGTGAGCTGGGAGTGGTGGCACGATGCACGTCTCTATGGGGTAGATTTCCGTTCCGGCTACAACATGGATTCGTATAAATACTACATTGACTTTGCTTCCAGATTCGGCATCCCCTACATCATCATGGATGAAGGCTGGGCCAAAAACACACGTGATCCGTTTACTCCCAATTCTACTATCAACCTCCCTGAGTTAATTCAGTACGGAAAAGAACGAAACGTGAAAATCGTACTCTGGCTACCATGGCTTACTGTCGAGAATCACTTCGATCTCTTTAAGACTTTTGCCGACTGGGGCATCGCGGGAGTAAAGATAGACTTTATGGACCGCAGCGATCAGTGGATGGTAAACTACTACGAACGTGTAGCCCAAGAAGCAGCTAAACATAAACTATTTGTGGATTTCCATGGTGCCTTCAAGCCTGCGGGACTGGAACGGAAATATCCGAACGTACTCTCTTACGAAGGTGTATTGGGCATGGAACAAGGTGGCAACTGCAAACCCGAAAACAGTATCTATTTACCCTTTATGCGTAATGCTGTGGGTCCGATGGACTTCACTCCGGGATCAATGATTTCCGCTCAGCCAGAAGACAACCGTTCTACCCGCGCCAACGCCATGGGCTCAGGAACACGTGCTTTCCAAATGGCTCTTTTCATCATCTTCGAAAGTGGTCTGCAAATGTTAGCCGACAACCCGGTTTACTATTATAGGGAACTTCCCTGTACCGAATTTATCGCAAGTGTTCCCGTCACCTGGGATGAAACCAAGGTCCTTTATGCTAAAGTAGGTGAAGCAGTCGTCGTAGCCAAACGAAAAGGAGAACAGTGGTTCATCGGAAGTATCACCGGCAATCAACCACAAAACATCGAGATCGACCTTGGATTCCTTCCGGCAGGACAATCATTCACATTAACCTCATTTGAAGATGGCATTAACGCTGACCGTCAAGCAATGGATTACAAGAAAAAGGAGTCTACCGTGAACAATCAAACCCGCATGACATTGAAAATGGTACGCAACGGGGGATGGGCCGGAACAATTAAAATGAAATAGAATATAAATCAAGTTCACCACAGAACACACAGAGTCTTCATCTCTTGCTAATGGAATATTTATGAAAAAAGTTTCTCTGTGGGACTCTGTGTCACTCTGTGGTGATATAGCATATTACAAAAATGAAAAAACAAATAATACACCGCTGGATGCTGATGGCTGTCTTCTGCCTCGGAGCATCATTTATAGGAATCAATGCCCAAGAAAAAGACTGGGCCAGCCTGCAACGCTATGCACAGCAAAATGCCGAACTCCCCAAGCCGGAGAAAAATGAAAAGAGAGTAGTCTTCATGGGCAATTCCATCACGGAAGGATGGGTTAACACACATCCTGATTTCTTCAAAAACAACGGTTATATCGGCCGGGGTATCGGTGGGCAGACTTCTTACCAGTTCCTGGTACGTTTCAGAGAAGATGTGATCAATTTATCCCCCGCATTAGTAGTGATCAATGCCGCCACCAACGACATTGCCGAGAATACAGGAACGTACCATGAAGACCGGACTTTTGGCAATATCGTTTCGATGGTGGAACTGGCAAAAGCCAACCATATAAAAGTGATATTGACTACCACTTTGCCGGCTGCTGGCTTTGGCTGGAATCCGTCCATCAAAGATGCACCACAAAAGATAGCCTCACTCAATGCACGCCTGAAAGCATACGCCAAAGCAAACAAGATTCCGTTTGTAGACTATTATTCATCGATGGTAAGCGGTAATGACAAAGCTCTGAATCCCGCCTATACCAAAGATGGAGTACACCCTACTTCTGAAGGGTACGGCGTGATGGAAAAGCTAATCCAGCAAGCCATAAACAAAACGATACGCTAACCATTGAAATTAAAATCATGAAGTCATTTGTCTCCTTCTGCCTTTTATTGAGTATCTGCATAAGTAAACTATATGCGCAAGACATTAACATAGTATACATAGGCAACAGTATCACCCAAGGTGCTACACTGAAAAATCCCGGGACAGAAGCACCTCCGGTACAAGCCAGCCAATACATCGGACAAGTAGTAAAACAATCCGTCACCTATCGTAATTGCGGAGTGAGCGGTATGACTACCCTTGATTTCCTGCCGGTAGCCGGAAAACAATTCCCGAATGTCAAGTCTGCCGCACAGGAATTGAGTCAACATAAAGGGACACTGCTTTTTTCTATCATGCTGGGCACCAACGACAGTGCCTGCACCGGGCCCTTCGGGGCTCCGGTAGAACCGGTGTCCTATTATACCAATATGAAAACAATCGTTGACGAGTTGATTTCCCTGTATCCGAAATGTAAAATCGTGATTCACCAGCCTATCTGGTATAGTCCGAACACTTATAACGGTGCAGTCTATCTTGCTGCCGGACTAAAACGGTTGGAAAGTTACACTCCCATGCTTCATAAACTGATCGACCATTACACACAGACCAAGCCCAATCAGGTATTTCTGGGAGATACAGCTGCTTCCGACTTCTTCCGGAACAATTATCAGAGCTATTTTACTCCGGAGAATGGAAACGCAGGGACTTTCTATCTGCATCCAAATAAAGAAGGTGCCAAAATCCTCGGCAAATATTGGGCGGAAGCCATCCTGAAAATAATGTAAATGTGTCAAAACCCACACAGGCTTCCTCCTCTCCCCCAGCCTTCTCACTATATGCAACCTATTCATTTACATCATTTAACACACTTCGCTTTGTTTAGTTACGACCGTTTCGTAGCTTTGTGATATAAACGTAATTAAATATACTCCATGGAAAAGTTGACAATGCAAGAAGAAGAAGTGATGATTTACATCTGGGAACTGGAAAGTTGCTACGTGAAAGACATCGTTGCCAAATTTGCGCAACCCGTACCTCCTTACACTACGGTGGCCTCCATCGTGAAGAATCTCGAACGGAAAAAATATGTAAAGGCACAGCGCGTAGGAAATACGTACCTGTACACTCCGGCTATTAAAGAAAGCGAATATAAACGAAGTTTCATGAGTGGAGTCGTAAGGAACTACTTTGAAAACTCTTACAAAGAAATGGTTTCTTTCTTCGCAAAAGACCAGAAGATATCGACCAACGACCTGAAAGAAATCATCGACATGATCGAGAAAGGAAAAGAAAACTAATCGCTAATACCCTGAAAAACATGACCCCCGAACTGGCATACTTCCTGAAGATAAATATAGCAATTGCTTTATTCTACGCCTTCTATCGGTTGTTTTTCTACAAAGACACCTTTTTTCAGTGGCGACGGACTGTATTGCTTTGCTTCTTTGTCATTTCTCCACTCTACCCGGTGCTGAATATTCAGGAGTGGATCAGATCGCACGAACCTATGGTAGCAATGGCCGATTTATACGCAACCATTGTATTGCCCGAAATTGAAATAACTCCTGAAGTTGCGACTACGGATTGGCAAAACATTATTTTATCTACAGTAAATATCATCTATTGGGCAGGAGTCGTATTACTTTTAATACGCTTCGTTGCCCAGTTTGCCAGTATTTTGCAGTTGCGTTTTCATTGTCAGAAAGATCAGATAGAAGGAATTCCTGTCTATTTGCTTGACAAAGAAAGTGGTCCGTTCTCTTTTTTCCATTGGATCTTCATTCATCCGCAAGCACATCCGCACAATGAGTTAAGCGAGATCCTTACTCACGAAGGAACGCATGCCCGGCAAAAGCACTCCATAGATGTTATCATCAGCGAACTGATGTGTATCGCCTGTTGGTTCAACCCGTTTGCATGGTTGATGAAACGGGAAGTACGGAACAACCTGGAGTACATGGCCGACAACCGTGTACTGGAAGCCGGACATGATTCAAAATCTTATCAGTATCACTTATTGGGATTGGCCCATCAGAAAAGTACAATCACTCTCTCCAACAGTTTCAATATGTTGCCACTGAAGAATCGCATCACAATGATGAATAAAAAAAGAACCAAAGAGATAGGACGGACCAAATATCTGTTATTTCTCCCGCTGGCTCTTGCCCTAATGATAGTAAGCAACATTGAAGCCGTGGCACGTACTACTAAAAACATCGCAAAAGAAATGATGCAAACAGTAGAAGAGCAGATTGAACCGAAAGTTCCGGCTGAAGAAAATACCCCATCCTATACGGCAGATGCTTCGCAACCTCAAACGGACAATACAGCCGGACAAACAACCTCCCAAAAGCCAGAAGAACAAACTGTCTTTGAAGTAGTTGAGCAAATGCCGGAGTTTCCGGGAGGAGTGACAGAAATGAAAAGGTTCATCAGCAATCACCTCCACTACCCCGCTATTGCTCAGGAAAACGGAATACATGGACAAGTCGTTACCCAATTCATAATCCGGGCAGACGGAACGATTACCGACTGTACAGTAGCGAAAAGTGTACATCCAATACTGGACGCCGAAGCATTACGTGTAATAAAAGAAATGCCTAAGTGGCGTCCCGGAAGACAAAGAGGAATAGCTGTAGCCACCAGAATGACCGTCCCGGTACGGTTTCACCTGATAGATGAGGCGCCCGATCCGGCAAGTACTTCCGATAAGAATCTTGAAAATAAAATTTTTGATGTAGTTGAACAGGCTACGGAATTCCCCGGTGGAATGAAAGCTTGTTTAGCATATATGTACAAAAATATAAAATATCCTACAGCTGCACAGGAAGCGGGCATACAAGGGCAGGTTGTCATACAGATGATTGTTGATAAAGACGGGCATATAAGAGACCCCAAAATAGTGCGGGGAGTATCGCCGGAACTGAATGCCGAGGCACTCCGCATAGTAAGCGGTATGCCCAAATGGATACCCGGGAAACAAAAAGGCAAGAACGTAGCGACCCGGTTCACACTCCCCATCCGGTTCCGTCTGACCTAACCGTACTCCCAACCTGAAAATCACTTTAATAAAAATAGTATGAGAAAAATCACATTTATTGCCATTCTCTTGTTGTGCATCTGTAACCTTGCAAAGGCCAAAGAAAAAGTCATAGAACAGCCGCCATTCATAGCTTGGAGCAGTACCTCGATTCAAATAGATAAAGTCGTCCTCAGCGACACGGCTACAGTACTTTATATCAAAGCATTCTATCAACCCAAACGATGGATCCGGATTTCCGGACAAAGTTTCCTGAAAGACAATAACGGGGAAACCTACGTTTTACGTTCGGGGATCGGTATTAAACCCGACACGGAATTCTGGATGCCCGAATCCGGTGAAGCAGAATTCCGTTTAGTTTTTCCGCCAATACCGGCCTCAGCCACTTCTATCGATTTCTCCGAAGGGGACAATGTTCAAGGGGCATTCAAGATATGGGGCATTCAACTTAAAGGAAAAGCTCTCCCCGAACTTTTGTTACCCCAAGAAGCCATTGTGCAGAAAGTAGATATAAATAATACATTGCCCGAACCGAAATTCGAATACAAGGAAGCCACTTTCAAAGGAAAGATTCTGGATTATCGCCCGGGGCTCATCTCCAAAATAGCACCGATTGTATTTGACCCGGTAAAGGGTGCCTACGAAGGAGCGGAAGTAAAAATAAACAATGACGGCACATTTACCACTCAAATAAAAGTACCTGCCACTACTTCGGTCGCCCTCCGTATTTTCGGTAAAATGATTTCTTCCTACGTGGTACCGGGCGAAGAGAGCAGTATCATTATCAATACCCGCGAACTATGCCGGCAACAATCCAAGTTCCATAAGGACGACAAACCTTATAGCGAAGCTGTTTACTTTGGCGGCGCATTAGCCGGGCTGTCACAGGAATCTTTTAAATGTAACCTAAATCCTTCCGTTATGGATAATTACCGTCAACTATTCCGTGACATAGCAGGAATGGATGCCCAAGCCTATAAAGACTTTATTTATGGCAAACGGGCTACTATTCTTGAATCCATACAGAAAGCCTCAATCAGTCAAGCACTCAAAACGGTATTAATCAATCAGGTAGACGCCAGTACTGCCCAGGCTATCTCTTTAACGGAAATGGCCATCAAGCAGGCTTATGCCATGGAGCATAAAATGAAAAACGAAGAAGTCAGGGAATACTTTAAAACGACTCAAATAAAACTGCCTGAAAACTATTACGCGGATGCTTTCAGACCACTTGGCTCCCTCAACACCATGGCATTACTTTACAATCCCCGGTTGACCGAACTGGTTCCGTATTACCTGCGTCATTGGAGAGATGAACTGGTTAAAGCATGGGGAACCGATAAAGGAGTTTATTTCGATATTAATAAAGCAAACGAACTCTATTCATCTATCAAAGACTTTACACCCCTGACCGCCGAACAGGAAGTCCTGCTTGCCACTCTTCCACCCGCTTGCCAAAATGAACTGCGGGAGGGCAATGAACAACTTCTGAAAACCATTGAAGCCAATAAAAAGAAAACCGGATATACAATTCATGAAGTAGGGGAAGTCAGTGATGAAAACCTGTTTACATCCATTATCTCTAAATTCCGGGGTAAAGTAATCCTGGCCGATTTCTGGGCAACCTGGTGTGGCCCGTGTCGCATGGCCAATAAAGCAATGCTGCCGATGAAAGAAGAATTAAAAGGTAAAGACATCGTCTATCTTTATCTCACCGGCGAAACATCTCCGTTGAAAACGTGGGAAAACATGATTCCGGATATCCACGGTGAGCATTTCCGTATGACCGATGCCCAATGGAATTATCTAAGTGATAAATTTAAAGTAGGAGGTATACCGACTTACCTTATCATCGATCGGGAAGGAAATGTGAAATACCAGAAAACAGGATTCCCGGGAACAGCTAAAATGAAAGAGGAGCTGATGAAAGTATATGATGAACAATAACCGATAAACGACGGGGCGTGCCAAAAACTTTTCCACGACAAAGGGCACAGAGTAACACTGATTATTCAAACTGAGAATCAACAATTTAAAAATCGTTCTGTGCTACTCTGTACCCTCTGCGGTAAGTGTTTTGACACCCCCTTTATCGTTACTTATGTAACTCTACAATCTTTGTGGGAGCCATTTCCACATTCCGTTTGTCCACCTGTCGTACTACACTGGCAGCCAACGAAAGAAATGCACGGCCGGTAACCGTATTCTCATCCAAAGCAACAGGAGTACCGTTATCGCCGCCCTCGCAGATACTCTGTACAATCGGAATCTGTCCCAACAACGGAACATCCATCTCTTCAGCCAGCTTCTTGGCACCTTCTTTCCCGAAAAGATAATACTTGTTCTCCGGAAGTTCTGCCGGAGTGAACCAAGCCATATTTTCCACCAGACCAAGAATAGGAACATTCACCTTATCATTAGTGAACATGTTGATCCCTTTACGTGCATCGGCCAAAGCCACAGCCTGCGGAGTACTAACCACAACGGCACCGGTCAAGGCCAATGTCTGAACTACGGTCAGGTGAATGTCACTTGTTCCCGGTGGCAGATCGATCAGGAAATAGTCCAGATCTCCCCAGGCAGCATCTCCGATCAACTGCTTCAGCGCATTGCTCGCCATCCCCCCACGCCATAAAGTAGCTTGGTCAGGATCGACAAAGAAACCGATAGAAAGTAATTTTACGCCATACTTTTCAACAGGAATAATCATATCGCGTCCGTCTATTTTTTCAGCGTACGGACGGGCATCTTCTACCTGAAACATTTTCGGCATGGAAGGACCGAAAACGTCGGCATCCAGTAAACCGACTTTATAACCCAACTTAGCCAACGCTACAGCCAGATTGGCCGACACGGTAGATTTACCCACCCCTCCTTTACCGGAAGAGATACCTATGATATTCTTTACCCGGGGTAACAATTTACCGACTTCGGGACGTGCAGCCTGTACTGTTTTCACACTGATATTTCCTGCTATCTCCACGTCTTTGCTCACATGGGTAAGAATAGCTGTTTCAGCAGCCTTTATCACCGACTTCATAAACGGATCGGTCGGTTTTTCAAAAATCAGGGAGAATGAAACCTTCATTCCCTCTATACGAATGTTATCCTCCACCATACCGGCCTCCACAAGATTCTTTCCGGTTCCGGGATAACGCACTGTAGCCAGTGCATCGAGTATCAATTTAGGATAGATTGTCATAGTTTGTATTATTTAGATGTCTGCAATCCGCTCCGCTTGCTACGGTTATAGCTCCGGTACGAATCGAGTTCAATTTCAATATCCGGTTCTCTCAATTCTCCTTCCTGCGGTAACAGGAATTTGATGTATTTAATGCTTAAACCACGATCGAGCCATTGTTGTTCATAATAGGTCTTGATGCCCAGAATGTCATCAACGAGATCGGAGTGATAAAGATCTTCGGTGATAAACTCCACCGGCAGTTTGTTCTCCTCAATCATATATTTGGTATAAGTGAACATAAAGTTACTGTCTGTCTTCAGATGGATAATTCCGTTGGACACCAAAAACTTACGATAACGTTCCATAAAATAGGTAGAAGTCAGGCGTTTGGTCGCTTTCTTCATTTGCGGATCAGAGAAAGTCAGCCAGATCTCACTCACTTCGCCTTCCGCAAAAAAACGGTCGATGATCTCGATGTTGGTACGCAGAAAAGCAACGTTCTTCATACCTGCCTGAAGAGATTCGGTGGCTCCCGTCCACATGCGGGCTCCCTTAATGTCTACCGCAATAAAATTCTTATCAGGGAACATCCGTCCCAGTCCGACGGTATATTCGCCGCGCCCGCAACCCAACTCAAGTACAATCGGGTTATCGTTCTTAAAAAACTCTTTGTGCCATTTTCCCTTCATGTCAAAAGGCACATTGTCCACTGCCGAGTAAGGATACTCAAAAACATGCGGATAACTTGCCATATCGGCAAACTTCTCTAATTTATTTTTTCCCATTCAAAAAAGTTAAATCGTTTCTACCCAGCCGGTATAGTTATAAAACACCCGGTCGTTAAATTGCTGGCGGAACAACGCATATTTGTCAATGCCCGTACAATGGCAGACTCCCAGACGTTTGGGAAGCTTCATGCCCAGAAAAGCGGAAATCACATTGAACTTTTCTATGCCTGCATTATGGATATGAAAGCCTCCCATCACCAGTTTCAGTCCCAATCCCGGAAATGCAGTCTGCACGGCACGAATAATATTTGTAATCCCCCGGTGCGAACAGGCGCTCAGCACTGAAAGGGATTTTTCACTCTTCAATATCAATGCCAGTTCATCTTCAAAGGTATCGGGACGCATCTCGCCTCCTATCTCCACGAAGAAATGCTCAAAGTGCGTGTCGTTCCTGTCTACTATCCTGACATCCGGAAACGCAAATACACCCGGTACAATCTCCGTAGTTTCGTCGATCAGCCAAAAGCGGGACTTATCCAATGCTTCGGGATGCAACATTCCGTTTTCACGTTCATTCTTGAACTTCCTGCGGAACACTTCTTGTTTACATACCACCTTTGCCCTGCTGTTCATTTTCAGGAAAGTATGCAATCCACCTGTATGGTCACGATGTCCGTGGGACAATATTACAAATTCCACATCGGTCAGATCGACTCCCATCAAACGGGCATTCCGGATAAACAAATCCGAAGCACCGGTATCAAACAGCACCTTGTGTTCCCCCGCTTCAACAAGCAGGGAAAGCCCATGCTCTCCCTGTAATCCCTTACCGTAAACACTGTTTTCTGCGAGGGTTGTTATTTTGTAGTTCATTTATCGAACGTTTATTCTACAATGGTCACCCATCCGTGAGTGTCGGGCTCGTCACCGTACTGGATACCACGCAGCTTGTTGTAGAGTTTCTCACAAACAGGACCCGGCTTTCCGTCTTTCGAAATTACGTATGATTTACCATTCTCAAGGTCATCGATACGTTCGATCGGACTGATGACAGCAGCAGTACCGCAAGCTCCTGCTTCTTCGAAAGTGCTCAGTTCTTCTTCCGGTACAGGACGCCGCTCTACTTTCATGCCCATATCTTCTGCCAACTGCATCAGGCTCTTATTGGTGATGGAAGGAAGGATAGAAGTAGACTTCGGTGTGATGTATGTATTGTCTTTAATACCAAAGAAGTTGGCTGCTCCGCATTCATCAATGTATTTCTTTTCTTTGGCATCCAGGTAGAACTCACAGGAGTAGCCCAGATCGTGCGCTTTCTTGTTGGCACGCAGGCTGGCTGCATAGTTACCACCAACTTTGTAGATACCGGTTCCGTGGGGAGCGGCACGGTCGTACTCGCGGATAATGACATAAGGATTGGTAGAAAAACCACCTTTGAAATAAGGGCCTACCGGTGTGACAAACACGACAAACATGTATTCATCTGCCGGATGAACCCCTACCTGGGCACTGGTTCCGATAAGCAACGGGCGAATGTACAAGGACGCCCCACTCTCATAAGGCGGGATGAAGCGTTCGTTCAATTTCACTACTTTCAGAATAGCTTCCTTAAAACGTTCGGTCGGCAATTCTGCCATCATGATGCCCTGACAGGTGGATTGCAGACGTGCGGCATTCTCTTCCAGACGGAAAATACGTACCTTACCGTCTTTACCACGGAAAGCTTTCAAGCCCTCGAAGGCCTCCTGGCCATAGTGAAGACAAGTGGCAGCCATATGCAGATTCAGCACTTCGCTACTGCTTATCTCAAGTTCGCCCCATTTGCCGTTACGGAAATTGATTCTCACATTGTAATCTGTCTTCATATAGCCGAATGACAGATTGGCCCAGTCTATTTCTTTCATATCGTTAGTTATTAGTTATTTTCGATTGAGCAACAAAAATAACCTTTATTCTTCAGATAGCCTCCTTTCTTGCAGTAATTTTTCAATTTCCCGATCCGCCTTTGTCAGCTTTCCGGCGCAGAAAGCTATTATTTCATTGGCTTCTTTTATTTTTTCACTCAGTTCGTCAATCTCCAGTTCGTTACTGTCAATCTGGCGAACGATCTTTTCCAGACGTTCCATGGCCTGTGAATAGGTTTCTTTTTTCTTTACTGGCATATTTATCATTATAAAGGAATACTTTCTACTTTCGATTTCACTTCACCTTCGTAAAGACGGGTAATCAACTCGTCTCCCGGTCGCAGACAGGCAGCATTCTTCACCGCCTTCCCCTCTTTCAGCGTTATGCTGTATCCCCGTTTCAGTAGTTTTTGTGGTGAAGCATCCGCAATGCGGTTTTGTAAAAGTTCCAACCGATGATGCTGACGGGCCAATAAGGTCTCAGCAGCATGAGAGAGGTTGCTCTTTGCCATTTGCAACTTTATCCGCGATTCCGAAAGCTTGCGCATCACTTGTGAAGGAATGCGCGACTGTAACAGTGAAAGTCTCTTTCGCTCTTGCTCCAGACGGTGATAGATGCGGGCATGCAATTCTCCGGCCAACTCTTCAAGCCGATCCGCGGCCTCTTCCATCCGGTTGATTAACAATTCGGCCGCAGCTGTCGGAGTTTTCACCCGGGTATGTGCTACGGAATCGAGCACGGTATCGTCTCGTTCGTGCCCGATTCCCGTTATAACAGGCAGCGGAAACTGGGCACAGGCAGCGGCCAGCAGGTAGGTGTCGAATCCGGAAAGGTCGGAAGTTGCCCCTCCACCACGAATAATGACAACTACGTCGAACTCTTCCATCCGGGCATTTACTGCATCGAGAGCGGCCAATACGGACTCTTCCACCTGATTGCCCTGCATCAGAGCGGGGAAAAGTTCCGTATTGAAGTAAAATCCACGGGAGTTGTGCTGCAATTGATGGCAGAAGTCACCATACCCCGCAGCCGTAGCCGAAGAGATGACCGCAATGCGTTGCGGCAGCAAAGGCATTTCCAGTTCTTTGTTCAGCGTCAACACTCCTTCTTCTGCAAGTTGCCTGAGTATTTCCCGGCGCCGGCGTGCCATATCCCCCAATGTATAGGTAGGATCGATGTCCTGCACAGTCAGACTGTAACCGTACAATTCATGGAAAGCAACGGTCACTTTAACCAGCACCTTAATGCCGGAAATAAACGACTGCCCGGTGGCTTCTTCGAAATAGGGCTTCAGCAGCCGGTAGATATTGGCCCAAATCGTTCCCCTCGCTTTGGCTATCAGATTATTGCTGCGGGGATCTTTCTGGACAAACTCCAGATAGCAATGTCCCGTACTGTTTGTACGGACATCGCTCAACTCCGCCTGTACCCAGTATTCATCGGGCAGGCACTGTTCCAGGCTCCGCCGGACCAAAGCATTCAGTTCGTGAAGAGAAAGGGTGTCTTGCATACTTTATTTTTTCTTAGAAGCAGATTGATAGGCCTTCCACAGATCGGGCACTCCGTATCCATAGATGTTATCGGGGAAATCCACCCGGTCGCCGGATTGACGCACCAGTTCGATGATTTCCTTAGCAGTCAGTTGCGGACAAGCTTGCCACAGGCAAGCCACCATGCCGCACAGGATCGGTGAAGCAAACGAAGTGCCGCTCGCTTTACGCAAATTACCGTTTGTCCCCATCACATCCGAGTTCAGTCCCACGGCAACCACATCGGGTTTCACGCGATTATCGGCTGTGTTGCCGATAGAAGAAAACGAAGCCAACACACCTCTACGGTCGATAGCACCTACCGTCAGCACATTCTCCGCATCACCCGGTGCCGTGATCTTCTTCCAAGAGGAGGCGCCCGAGTTACCAGCACTGCATACCAGTACGATTCCTTTATCTGCCATTTTCGACGCCTGGCGGGACATCAGTGCATGGTGCCCGTCCAGGTCACGATATTTATAGTTCTTGGTAGAATCATCGAACGTGAAATATCCCAGCGAAGTATTCACCACATCCACTCCCACACTATCGGCAAACTCTACGGCCGCCGCCCAATAGTCTTGCTCTACCAGGTGTTCGGACGCTTCATCTTCACTGCGAAGCAGCCAGTAGGAAGCTTCGGGAGCCGTACCCACCATCACGTAAGGTTCGTTCATTGCCATGCAAGACAAAACGGCCATCCCATGCGAGCCTTTGGCATAGATATCGCTTCCCGGTTCGACAAAGTCCTTTGTACCCAGGATACGGATATTCTTCATCGCATCAATCTTGTCTACGTTATGGTATCCGGCATCGATCACGGCGATGGTCATGCCTTGCCCCTTGAATCCGGCTTCATGCAGTTTCTCGCCATTGCTGGTCTCTATTTGCCGGAAAGCGGGACCATAATAGGCTTCGCTCCTGGCCGGACTGTTCACCAGAGAGTCGCGTTTATCTTCCGCAGCAGGTTTCGACGGGGCAACCCACACCTTCTCCGTGGCGCGCACAAAAGGCAGCGCAGCTATTTCGCTTATCACAGTACTGTCGTTGCAAGATACGGTGACGAAATTATCCCATTTTCCGGTGACTACGATTTTCACTCCCTTGTCGCGGATGGCATCCACATACTGACGGCATACCGGCAAATCAGTCGAATCGATGGGCAGCTGTTGACGTTGGCGGCGGGCAATCGCCTTTTCTGACAGAAACTTCTCGGGATGCTTCAGTGAGTAGGTTGTGGCAGCCTTATCTTTCAGGCTGATGCGATACTTCAACGTATCCTGTTGTGCCGATGCCTCCAAGGCTACGAAGGCTAAGGCAATAAGTGCTAATTTTTTCATTTCGTATTTTTATTTTTCCGTATTTATTCCCAGTTTTTGTTTTGTTCTATCACCAATCCGATGCCGCGTTGCGAAGCGATAAATGCTCCACCTATCACTCGCCGTCCGTCATAGAACACGGCCGACTGTCCCGGAGCAATCGCCGAGGCTTCTGCGAGAAAACGAACCAAAAGGCGTCCGTCTTCAAGCCTTTTCACCCGGCAAGGAATCGGACGGCTACGGTAACGGATACGTACTGCGAGTTCCGGGCACGAAAACAGTTCGTCCTCATCCACAATATTATCTTGTTCCGCCACCATATATCCGGCTTTCAACTGTTCGGCATCCCCCAGCATGACAGTGTTCTTCTGCGGATTAATTTTCAAGACATAAGCCGGTTTGCCCAGTGCGATCTCGAGTCCTTTACGCTGGCCGATGGTATAATAAGGAAAACCCCTATGTTGCCCCAGCTTCACGCCTTCGGAACTGACAAACCATCCCGGGCCGATCTCCGCATCAAGTTCCGGGCACTGTTCACGAAGAAAGTCCCGATAATCACCTTTAATGAAGCAGACTTCCATGCTTTCCCCCTCTTTCGACTTGGCTTCGTAACCTTTCTCACGCAGATAGTCGCGCACAGTCTGCTTGGTGTAGTTGCCCAAAGGAAAGATACAGCGTCGCAGGACGTCCTGCCCCAATCGCCAGAGGAAATAGGACTGGTCTTTCTTTTCATCATCACCGGCAACAATATAGATGTACCCGTTCCGTTCTTCCAACCGGGAATAATGTCCGGTGGCTATCCAATCGCAGCCCAGTTTGTCAGCCCATTCTATCAACATGCGGAACTTAAATAACGGATTGCACATCACGCAAGGGTTCGGCGTACGTCCCTGCCGGTACTCGCCTATAAAGTTTTTGACAATAGTATCTTTAAAAGGAACACGTTCGTCGGCCACATAATGTTCTATCCCCATACGTACTGCCAACTCTCTGGCATCCTGCGGTTCATCGCCCCAGACACGCATGGTGACACCTACTATCTCGTATCCCTGCTCTTGCAGCATCAGGCAAGTGGCGGTACTGTCTATTCCCCCGCTCATGCCGACAAGAACACGTTTATTGGATTCTTTCATATTCATTCTCTTTTTACGAAGAATGCAAATGTACGAGATTCCCGGCAGAATACAATCAATTGGACAAGTTAGTATACAAACTTTAAAACTAAAGGATGTATGATCGATGCGATACCATGAGGGTGTGTCGAAACTTCTTTCACCACGGAGTAACACAGAGTATCACAGAGTCTTTTTATTGATAATCAACAACCTAAAATCGTCTTTGTGTTACTCTGTGTACTCTGTGGTGAGTTTTGACACAGTCCCCTTTTGTCTGTTTGTCAAATTGATAACAGAACCTCTCCACGTTTCAGTTTTTCGAAGCTCCGGCAAGGTTCATGGAGAAAAACGGCTTATTTCCGGTTAGGAGATTATCCTTTTAGCAGGGAATCAGGAAAGAGATAAGCCGTGAGACAGAAAAAGAAACAAAACCAGAACATAGGGACAGTGTAACAAGAGATACAGGTTCTTTTTATTACTTCAGCAAGCTCTCTTTTCCACTGACAACCAGAGAAGATTCAAACACTTCGGAGGCCAGATTCCGGCACAATAGGAGTTATTAGGAAAAACATATAGAGATATTTGGAAAACATATAAGCATTTTCGGAAAATGTAACCGTCTTTTGGAAGAAATGCTTCCTTCTTTTTCGGAAAACCAACCGTCTTTTACCCCCAAACCCCGGCTCTAATCTTTCAAAACCCCGGCTTTCCGTCATCAAAAGCACCGTTCTTCCGCCCCGTCCCCCCCCAGTTTGCAGTTCCGGAAGGAAAGGGCTGTTAGCAAAAACTATATTATCATTACTTTTTGCACACAAAACAGGCTAAGATGTATCAAAATCACAATTTCATTTAATCAGCGCAGACAATGGTTCTCTTCTCCGTCATTTCCATCTGTCATTGCCGGGAAGCTCTAAAATGTTATTACATTATCTTCACTCTTTCCGCAATAATAAAAGAGATACAAGAAATACGAAGAATAAAAAAAACAGCTAAAACCATTTGCTTTCTTCAAAAAGAATCTGTATATTTGAGTAATAAGAAACTCAGATATGGCAAACCCAAAACTACCGGGAATACCCGAAGCTGAACAAGCTCTGTTGTATGCCAAACTGAATGAATACAACCGAGGTCGCATGTCCTACAAAGAGGCAGGAGCCTACTTTGTGGTTCTGCCGAGACCGGGACATCCCACCTATTCGGTTTGGGTTTACTCTCCCTCACTTGAAAAGAGCAGACTTCTGTTTATCCACGAGCTTTCCGCCGACATCAACGAATCATTACGGATGGCAAGTACGCTGTTTTTCTTCTCCAGACGCTGTCTGCTGATCGTGGAATACAATGAAAAAAGAATGCAAAACAATGGAGACGACATTATATCGTTCGGCAGATATCACGGACATTATTTACACGAAATCCTGAAAATCGATCCGGCTTACCTGAGTTGGATAGCCTACAAATACACTCCCAGAATCCCGAAACAGGAGCGTTTTGTTGCAATCGCACAAGTATACCACTCGGTGCATCTGGACATCATGCAACGAAAAGCACGCCAAAAGCGCGAAACCAGCCGCTTTCTGGGTAACGAAGGGGAAAAGTTAGAGAGTCTGAATCTCAAAGTAGTGAAGGTACGGCTTGAAGATGATCCATATAAAACAAGAGTCTTGGGAAGCGTCGTTCAGTTCTTTGTACGGCAGATAGTGACACTGACCGACCCATCGGGAAATCTGGTGATCATGAAGATTTCCTCAAAGACACCCAGTCCTGTATCTTGTCAGCTCCCGGCCCTGGAACATGAGTTCCGCCCGGGTGAAATAGTCCACATCGCCTCGGCAAGGGTAGCGCGCACTTACGAAAGTTATGGCTCAAAGTATACACGTTTGAGCCATGTGAAGTTTCTTATCAAAACCTAAGTTTATCCCCAAAAGGTAAGCATCGAGATTAGAAAAAGATCTTCTCAAATTTACTAATTGCATATTGGAACCTTACATCATTCCAGTATAACGATCCACTTTTATACAACATATCCTATTATTCCAATTACCTGCAATTCCAGACCAATTGAGATTCCTCAAATCTGACATGGCAATTGAACCATAACTGATCCCTCTCGTTGCATCAGCAGATAACTCTGAACATAAATTAATATATTGACCGGTAGTAAGGACTAATGTTATACCTTTACCCTGGCAACCCATCCTTTCATAAAATGTAAAAATGCCACCAAAACCAATAGTATGCACTATCATAGATGATATCTGACCGCCAAAATTCCAAACTTTACTAAGTTCGTCGTAGTCACTGTCACTTCTACTACGCTGCAAACTAAACAAACCTCCCAAATAATATGGATCTTCATACAAATAAATTTCCACTTCATCATTCTCTGGATCTATAGGAGCAAGTTGTGGTATATTATCAGTAGGAAACCATCTTTCAGAAAGCGATGTCGACAATAATTCTTTTTCATATTCAGACATTATCCTCTCTTTATTTAAATTAAAATCATTTTCATCATCAAAATATTCAATGACTCCATCCCCATGAATAAATGTCCTAAGATTAGGCCGGGTTTCATTCAAATTATCTATCAGGTCTTTCACTTCAGAATTCTGATATAAATAAGTTGAGTCATTAATAATCGTATATAAAGTTTCATAGACCTTACCATGATATACAATCTTCAAATTATCAGAACTACCACGAGTAGAAATTTGTTGAACACCTGTCGCATCATCAGGAATACTAATAAAACCATCCACATCATTAGCACAAGATACCACAACTAAACCAGCAATTACAACACTGGCGATTTTTTTTAATGCTTTCATAAACTTTTTTTTGCAAAGATAGAAATAATACTAAGCAAAACAATTTCCCTAATATACACTACATTGATTAATTCTTTAACATCTGATAATCAATAGATGCCCTCATCTTTCTCCCGATAAAAAATATCACATTTTTATAGTGTTATTATAATATTTACGTATATTTGTAATCAAACAAAAGTATCATATACATAAACAAGAATACCAAACTTATTAATTATGAAAAAGCTATTATTAACTACTCTGTTGATCTTCGGAACAGCCATCGTTCACGGACAGGACAAAATGCAATTTTCAATAATAGGAGGATATGAACACTTCAAAAAAGAAAATCCACACAACCAAACTGCTGGATATGGTTTAGGTTGCGAGTTCAAGTATTATTTCCATAACAGACTCTATGCTCTGGCCAATTTTCATGCAGGTATTTATAATGAATTCACACCTCGAACAGCCATGGCAGAAGTAGGCGAAGTGGACTTCTCAATGCACTGGAGAACTCGCGAATATAAAGGTGGAGCCGGAATGGGAATCGATTTACTAAAGACACAGAGACATAAGATATACACGCAAGCCACATTTGGATTAGCCAAACTCAAACAGTCTGTTCCGGTTATTCACAGTTATAGACCAACAGTGGAAATGGGAACTAAAAATAATTATTTACTCCGATACGCCACCTCCATTTCAGTAGGATATGATTATCGGGTTAGTAAATCTTTCAGTGTAGGCCTCAATTATACAGGTTGGTGGGTAGCAGATGTCGCATACAGGAACACCCTAAATGCCAAAATTGGCTATATTTTTTAGAAATATTTCTAAGTATAACCTAATCGGCTAACAGTACAGTCCCCCTATTTCTTATAAAATCAACAAAAGTATCTGACCGGTATCCCCAAATACAGTAAACTACATCATGCAAATCCGCCTTTTGCCATAAAACATAATCACATGCGATTGATCAGTACGGTTGCATAAGCGGAGATGCCTTCTTCCCGCCCGGTAAAACCGAGCTTCTCGGTAGTAGTGGCTTTAATCGAGATATCATCCGCATCAATGCCCATCACTTCGGCAAGCACCTGCTGCATAGAAGGGATATGGGCTTTTAGTTTAGGACGCTCCGCACAGATCGTTGCGTCGATATTACCTATTTGGTACCCCTTGGTGGCGATCAGTTCCACTGTTTTCTTCAATAAAATCTTGCTGTCTATATTCTTATACTCACCGGCATTGTCGGGGAAGTGATAGCCGATATCGCGCATATTGGCAGCACCCAGCAAGGCATCGCAAATAGCATGTACCAGTACATCGGCATCCGAGTGTCCTAACAACCCTTTTTCATGTTCCAAAAGAATGCCCCCCAACCAAAGTTCACGCCCTTCTACCAGTTGGTGGACGTCGAAACCAAAACCTACTTTTATTTTCATAAGAGTTATTTTTATAGATGAATAAAGGAATTCCCGGATTTACCGGATATAGAAATCGAGTAACTTCTCTGCTTCAAGATACCCCTCCAAGTGCTGGCCGATACTGACCGGACCCACTCCCACAGGAGTCCCGGTAAAGAGCAAATCGCCGATTTTCAGAGTCACAAAACGACTGACATAAGCAATAATATCATCTATCTTAAACAGCATATCAGCCGTATACCCTTGCTGTACGGTGTTTCCGTCTATATCCAGATGAAAACGGAGATTCTGCACATCGGCAAAGCGTTCTACCGGTACAAATGTACCAATCGCAGCGGAACTATCAAAGCCTTTGCACAACTCCCAAGGATTGCCGGCTGCACGGAACTGACGCTGCAAATCCCTCGCAGTGAAGTCGATACCGACCGTTAGTGCATCGTAATAACGATGAGCGAAGCGCGGAGCAATATTCTTCCCCAAGCGGTTGATACGTACCACCAGCTCGGTTTCATAATGCACTTCATTTGAGAAATCGGGAATAAAGAAAGGCTTCCCGTCTTTGAGGATAGCCGAATCGGGTTTCATGAAAATTACCGGCTCTTTATTCTCCAACGTATGTCCCAGCTCTTCGTTGTGCCGGGCATAATTCATTCCAACAGCTATAATCTTCATGATCTATTCTGTTTCATTAAAGTTCAAACGGTTAAACATGACAGCAAGGTGGGCATAAAGTGACGTATTCTGCACCACAATATCTTCCGGGACGCGAATACGGAAGGGAGTAAAATTCCAGACGGCTTTAATACCACCGGCTACCATCGTATCCGTAATGCATTGGGCAATCTCGATGGGCACAGTCAGCACACCGATGTGTACACCATACTCTTTCATCTTCTCCTGAAAATCATCGGAATGGAAAATCGGAATGCCATTTAGCGTAGTACCTACCAATGTCGGGTTCACATCAAAAGCTGCCACAATCTCCAGACCGAAATGGCTAAGACCGGAGTCACGTAGCAACGCTCCTCCCAGACTACCCACACCGAAAAGGAAAGCCTTGTGCATATTCGTAAAGCCAAGAAAATCTTCCAGAACAGCAATCAGCGCATCTACCTCATAACCCACACGAGTACGGCCGGAAATATTAACATACGACAAATCTTTCGCAATCTGTGAAGCATCGATGTTTATTTCTTTAGATATCTGAGTGGAAGAGACATAGCGTTCGCCTTTCTGCTTCAGCAACTTTACATTCGAAAGATACCAAGGCAACCTACGTAAAGTAGGCTCCGGAACCTTTGTACTGTCTTTATGCTGTATCTGATTATTCATAGTCACTTCATTCTGCTTTTACATTAGCGATTGACAAAATTACACTATTTTTTCCGAAATGCCATAAGGATGTCATAGAAGCTTAACATAATTTCTACATACAAAAACGCCCGGGGACACTTAAGAGTTTGCAAGGTTCGGAACAATATATTATTTTTGAGCTTAATTAATAGACTGGAAAAATGAAGAACAGCGATTGGAAAGACCGGCTGAACGTGGTTTACTCCACTAACCCGGATTATAATTACGAAATGGATGATGACGAAGAGCAAGTAACCCTGGAACCGCCACAACAGAACTTACGGGTACAGTTGGACCGGAAGAACCGGGGCGGTAAAGTCGTGACCCTGATTACCGGCTTTGTCGGCACCGAGAACGACCTGAAAGATTTGGGAAAACTCCTCAAGACGAAATGCGGAGTAGGCGGATCGGCAAAAGACGGAGAGATGATCATACAGGGAGACTTCAAACAAAAAATAGTAGAACTGCTGAAGAAAGAAGGGTATACGAAAACAAAAGCAGTAGGAGGATAAATCCATTCACTTTATGCACAAAAGCACTGTCCCGGATTCTGTATAAACAGAGAACCGCAACATTATGGACAGCCACAAAAAAACGGCCGCTACAGAGTTTCTGTGCGGCCGTTTCTATATACTTGATTCCTTGAGATTATTCAGCTCTCAAAGTGAAACGTTTGAAGTCAACGACCTTCAATTCAGGATCAGCTTCTTTCAACACTTCTCTTACTGTCTTCTTGGCATCCATGATATCTTCCTGGTTCAGCAAGCAAACTTCCTTTAAGAACTTGCCCAAACGTCCTTTAGCAATGTTCTGAATCATTTGTTCAGGCATATTTGCAGCCTTTTCAGCAGAAACAGCAGCAATAATTTCTTTTGCCTTCGCAACATCTTCGGCTGTAATCCAGCCTTTAGCCATATTGCTTTCCATGTGGTCTTCGCTGTCCACATGAGCCGGATTGATATTGGCTTTCTTCAGAGCAGCTTCTACAGCCTTCTGTACCTGTTCAACTTTTGTCTTCTCAATGGCAACTTCGATTTCCTTCTGCTTCACTTCTTCAGAAACACCATCCTCGTCAACTGCAATCGGATTCATAGCGGCAACCTGCATAGCCACTTGCTTAGCCAGCTGTTCGTCAACATTCTTATTGAAAGCAACCATAGTGCAAAGGCCGTTTCTGTTCATATGGTTGTAAGCAGAAATTGTAGCACCTTCCAAAACCATGTAGCCATCCAATTCCATCTTTTCACCGGTAATACCGCTTCTGTCTGTTACAGCCTGAGCAACAGTAGCGTCACCCATCGGAAGAGCCAAAACTTCTTCCAGAGTTTTGCACTTGTTAGCTACAGCAGCGTCCAGAATATCCTGAGTAAGTTTCACGAAATCAGCATTCTGAGCAACGAAGTCGGTTTCGCACTTCAAAGCGATGATAGCACCAAAGCCATTTTCAACTTTTACCAGAACACAACCTTCAGAAGCTTCACGGTCAGAACGTTTTGCAGCAACTGCCTGTCCTTTTTCGCGAATAATCTTCATTGCTTTGTCGAAATCGCCCTCAGCTTCAGTCAACGCGTTCTTGCAGTCCATCATACCAGCACCGGTCATTTTACGGAGCTTGGTTATATCAGCCATTGTTACAGCCATAATATCTTTTATATTTTAAAATGAATAATCGTTTGAATAAACAAAATGTGCCAATCTGCCAATCAAAATGCCAACACCCTTACAGGTGCACCGGCACATTAGCAAATTGGCACATTATTATATTAAGCCTCTTCGTCTTCCTTCAGGAAAGCAGCAGCTTTAGCTGCATTAATTGCTTCTTCGTCAGATTTATCGAGTCTTGCCTTAGCTGATTTCTTCTTGCCTTTGTTAGCAGGAGCTTCACCGGCAGCTTCCATATCGATCTTCTCAGCTTTTCTTTCTTCCAGACCTTCGATCATTGCAGCGCAGCAAGCATCGAGGATAACTTCTACTGATTTAGTAGCGTCATCATTTGCCGGAATAACGAAGTCGATATTTGTAGGATCTGAGTTAGTATCAACGATACCAAATACAGGAATACCCAAACGGTTAGCTTCGCGAACAGCGATATTTTCTTTCATTACATCGATAACGAACAGCGCAGACGGCAGACGAGTCAGGTCAGCGATAGAACCCAAAGTCTTGTCCAACTTAGCACGCTGACGAGAAATCTGAAGAACTTCTCTCTTAGACAAGTTTGAGTAAGTACCATCAGCTGTCAGCTTGTCAATTGTAGTCATCTTCTTCACTGCCTTACGGATAGTAGGGAAGTTAGTCAACATACCACCCGGCCAACGTTCGATAACATAAGGCATGTTTACAGATGCAGCTTTTTCAGCAACCACCTGTTTAGCTTGTTTTTTAGTAGCAACAAAAAGGACTTTCTTGCCTGATTTTGCAATCTGTTTCAAAGCTTCTGCAGCTTCGTCAACTTTTGCAACAGTTTTGTGGAGGTCAATGATATGGATACCATTGCGTTCCATGAAAATATAAGGAGCCATTGCAGGGTTCCACTTTCTTTTAAGGTGTCCGAAGTGGCAACCGGCTTCCAGTAATGTATCAAAATTTGTTCTTGACATCTTGTTTTTTCTTTAAATCGTTTACTTTCTTTTTTGTTTTTTCTAAACCAACCGCCGGGTAGCCTGTTTAAGAGTCCCGGTAGTTTAGATACTAAACATATTCCGTCAGACAGCCCATTAACGCTTGCTGAACTGGAATCTTCTACGAGCTTTCGGCTGACCCGGTTTCTTACGTTCAACAGAACGCGGATCACGTGTCATGAAGCCTTCCGAACGAAGAGCTGACTTATCTTCAGCGTTGATCTTAACCAGTGCACGGGCAATAGCTAAACGCAAAGCCTGAGACTGACCAGTGAAACCACCACCACACAGATTAACCTTAATGTCATACTTCTCAGCAACACCAAGTTTGTTCAATGGTTGTTTAACAACATACTGAAGAATAGTTGATGGAAAGTACTCTGCAAGGTCTCTCTTGTTAATAGTAATCTTTCCTGTACCTTCGCTTACGAATACGCGTGCAATCGCACGTTTACGTCTGCCTAATGCATTTACTACTTCCATTATATCTTATTTAAGTGAGTTTATATCAATTGCTTTCGGGTTCTGAGCGTCGTGCTTGTGTTCGCTACCAGCGTATACATACATATTGCTCAGCAACTTAGCTCCCAATCTGTTTTTAGGAAGCATGCCCTTCACTACTTTTCTCAGTAATCTGTCTTCACCGTTAGGTTTGGCAATCAAACGAGCAGGAGTCATTTCTCTCTGACCACCGGGATAGCCAGTGTAAGACAAATAAACTCTGTCATTCCATTTATTACCACTTAATTTTACTTTGTCTGCATTGATGATAATAACGTTATCACCGCAGTCTACATGAGGAGTAAAGTTTGGTTTATACTTTCCTCTCAACAGTTTCGCAACTTTTGCTCCCAGACGACCTAATGTTTGGTCTGTAGCATCAACGATAACCCATTCTTTGGTTACAGTTGCCTTGTTTGCAGAAATGGTCTTGTAACTTAAAGTATCCACTCTTAATTTGTTTTTTAAATGTTACTACTAAAAATTTTCTTCACCACTTATCAACCTTCCCCGGACAAAGGAAGATTAACTTGCTATGAATTAATCTCTTATCCTTTTGAGATAATAATCGGCTTGCAAAAGTACGGCTTTTCTTTGAATTGGCAAACTATTTCTGCCTTTTTTTGGATTTATCCGATTGATAACGAGCACCAAGCTATCGACTATGAACAGCAGCCGGCAGACAAAAAAAGAGACTGCAAGTAACAATTCACCACTCAATCAACGCCACAAGGCATAATCGGCAGCTTGCTACCTGCAGTCCGTAAATCCGTTGTTATAATCTGAATTATCTTACAATATCATCCGGGAATTTATCAGGCATCTCAATGCGTTTCCAGGTTTCATTATACCAGCAGTTCAATTCATTGCCATTCAGGTCCTTCTCTATAAAGTATTTAAGATGCAAGATTTTATCATCGATAAGTTCAAAAGTAAGAACGTTATCCTGATTATCGAGCATCGGCAAATGAATATTCTTTTCAATACTTTCAGCATAAGTATGATCCGACAACTGTTCATAGCTGCCATAGCCGGTTATAATAGCGTCCGATCCCGGACGAATCGTAAAGTTCACAATTCTTCCATCATCACTCAGCACTTTGAAAGTGTTACTCGGTTTAAGCACTCCCGGAGCATCCGGACTCTCTGAAACATAATGGCACAATTGCCAGATTCCTTTCAGATTAGCAGGCTTAAAGTTACCCTTTTGTGCCATCACATTCGTTACCGCAAACAGCATTGCCGCCAGCATGGTAAAAAAATAAAGTTTTTTCATATCTATACGATTTTAGTTAACACTTTAATTCGTCTGTCTGTCACAAATATAAAGATTTCTTTTATAAAATAAGCAATCTTAAGACATAAAAAAACTCGCATAATCAAAAGAATATGCGAGTTTCTTATCATTTGTATGAATATTCAGGTATGATTCATCAAAAATCGGCATTACGCGGAGTACGCGGGAATGGAATTACATCACGGATATTAGACATCCCGGTTACAAAGAGCAATAAGCGCTCAAATCCCAGTCCGAATCCGGAATGCGGACAAGTACCGAACTTACGGGTATCCAGATACCACCACATATCCTTCATCGGAATATGCATCTCTTCGATACGTGTCATCAACTTATTGTAATCCGACTCACGCTCCGAACCACCGATAATCTCCCCGATCTTCGGGAAAAGCACATCCATGGCGCGTACAGTTTTGCCGTCTTCATTCTGTTTCATATAGAATGCCTTTATTTCCTTTGGATAGTCGGTCAAGATCACCGGACGTTTAAAGTGGTCTTCCACCAGATAACGTTCATGTTCAGAAGCCAGGTCAACTCCCCAATAAACCGGGAACTCAAACTTATGTCCTTTGGCAACAGCTTCTTCCAGGATCTTGATACCTTCCGTATATGGCAAACGCACAAAGTCTTCTTTCAGTACACCTTCCAGACGTTCTATCAGCCCCTTGTCGAACATGTCGTTCAGGAACTTCACATCGTCGGCACAGTTATCCAAAGCCCACTTCACACAATATTTAATGAACTCTTCAGCTAAATCCATATTCTCCTGAATTTCGTTGAAAGCCACTTCCGGTTCGATCATCCAGAACTCGGCCAAATGGCGCGGAGTGTTAGAATTTTCTGCACGGAAAGTAGGACCGAACGTATAGATAGCTCCGAGAGCAGTGGCAGCCAATTCGCCTTCAAGCTGACCAGAAACAGTCAAACTGGCCTGTTTGCCAAAGAAGTCGTCATCGTATATGATAGAGCCGTTTTCATCTTTTTTCAGGTCATACAAGTTCATGGTAGTCACTTGGAACATCTGTCCTGCACCTTCACAGTCAGATCCCGTAATGATGGGGGTATGAAAATAGAAGAATCCCTTTTCATGAAAGAATTTATGGATGGCAATAGCCATATTATGACGAATACGGAATACTGCTCCAAAAGTATTGGTACGTGGACGCAAATGGGCAATCTCACGCAAGAACTCCATTGAGTGACCTTTCTTCTGTAGCGGATATGTATTGTCACAAGCACCCAGCACTTCAATCTCACGAGCTTGCACTTCAGCCTTCTGACCGGAACCTACCGACTCCGTCAACACACCGTTCACGCTCACACAAGCGCCGGTAGTGATTTGCTTCAGCATCTCTTCATTAAAGTTTGCCAGATCGACTACGACCTGCACATTATTTATTGTAGAACCGTCATTCAGTGCGATAAAGTTAACTTGTTTGCTACCTCTGCGGGTGCGAACCCATCCTTTCACATTGACCATAGCGCCAAAATCTTCACGCTTTATCAGGTCGACAATTTTTGTTCTACTAATCTTTTCCATAAAACTATTTTATATACATTATTATATATAGTAGTCAGAAGCCAGTAGCTGGAGAACAACGAACACCAGACTACCGGCTTCCGACTACCATCTTTTAAATTCCTTTATTATTCAAAAGATCCCATCCGGAGGAAGTTTACTTCCTGTTCCGTAAGGTAACGCCACTCACCGCGACGCAATCCTTTCTTAGTCAGTCCGGCAAAGAATACACGGTCGAGTTTCACCACCTTGTAGCCTAATGATTCAAATATACGGCGTACAATACGGTTCTTTCCCGAGTGGATCTCGATACCCACCTGATCGCGTTTCACTTCATCGGAATAGCTGATAGCATCTGCATGAATCTCGCCGTCTTCCAACTGGATACCGGCTGCAATCTGATCCATATCCGCCTTTGTCAGGTTCTTGTCCAGATATACATGATAAATCTTCTTCTTCAGGTATTTCGGATGTGTCAACTTCGATGCCAAATCACCGTCATTGGTCAGCAGCAATACACCTGTTGTGTTACGGTCCAGACGTCCTACCGGGTAAATACGTTCAGCACAAGCTCCTTTCACCAGATCCATAACAGTCAGACGAGCCTGAGGATCATCCGAAGTAGTCACACAATCTTTCGGTTTATTCAACAACACGTACACTTTGCGTTCAATGCTGACTGTTTCGTCATGGAACTTCACCACATCGGCACGTTTGATCTTTGTACCCAATTCTGTAACAACCTCACCATTAACAGAAACCACACCTGCTGTGATAAATTCATCTGCTTCACGACGAGAGCAAACTCCCGCATTGGCCAGGAATTTATTCAGACGAATCGGCTCATTCGGATCAACAAACTGTTCTTTGTATTCAATCTGTTTCTTCTTACTGTATTTAGCATTCGGATCGTAATCTCCCGTACGGCGCACCGGACGTGAGAACCCTTGCGATCTGTTATCGCTATTGAATCTCGGGCGATAGGGACGGTCACCGCCTTCACGGTTGTATGAAGGACGTTGGGGACGGTCGCCATAAGAACGCTGCGGACGATCGCCACCTTCGCTGTTAAAGCGCGGACGGTAGGGACGGTCGCCACCTTCACGATTATATGAAGGACGTTGCGGACGGTCGCCATAAGAACGCTGCGGACGATCCCCACTATCGCTATTAAAGCGCGGGCGGTAAGGGCGGTCGCCACCTTCACGGTTGTATGAAGGACGTTGGGGACGGTCGCCATAAGAACGCTGCGGACGATCTTCACTATTACTATTAAATCTCGGACGATAAGGACGGTCGCCACCTTCACGATTGTATGAAGGACGATTGTATCCACCTTCTCTGTTATAACTTCTGTTACCATCACGGCCGGCGTCTGTATTCTCGCTCTTGGAGTCTTCGCGCCATTCTTCGTTTTCTGTGCTCATTTTCTTATTCGAATAAAAATTAAACTTTTGGCCTCACGGCCTGATTTCAAACACTTATATTATATATAACAATAATCACCCTTAAATTCCCGTATACGAATGGGGAGTAATTACTCTTAATTCTTTTTTTATTTCTTCACTGACATCCAGTCCTTCGATAAACTCCTTGATCGAAGCTTCCGTGATAGCCTGATTGGTACGAGTCAATGCCTTCAGAGCTTCGTACGGATGCGGGTAAGCCTCACGACGAAGAATAGTCTGAATAGCCTCAGCCACTACACTCCAACAGTTATCGAGATCACGGCAGATTACGGTCTCGTTCAGCAACAGTTTGCGCAATCCCTTCAACGAACTCTGGATAGCGATCACAATATGTCCGAACGGAGTACCTACATTACGCAATACGGTAGAATCCGTCAAGTCACGCTGCAAACGTGATACGGGAAGTTTCACTGCGAGGTGTTCCAGAATAGCATTAGCCATACCCAAGTTACCCTCCGCATTTTCAAAGTCAATCGGATTCACCTTATGCGGCATTGCGCTCGATCCTACCTCTCCGGCCTTGATTTTCTGCTTGAAATATTCCATTGAGATATATTGCCAGAAGTCACGGTTCATATCAATCATTACCGTATTAATACGTTTCATGGCATCGAAGATAGCCGACAGGTTATCATAATTTGAAATCTGTGTTGTATATTCTTCGCGTTCCAATCCCAGTTTCTCTGCAACAAAGCGATTTCCGAATGCTTTCCAATCATATTCGGGATAAGCTACATGATGTGCATTATAATTTCCGGTTGCACCACCGAACTTAGCTGTTACAGGACATGCTTTCAGAGTTGCCAACTGGCGTTCCAGTCGGTAAACAAAAACCATGACTTCTTTACCCAAACGTGTCGGAGATGCCGGCTGACCGTGAGTTTTGGCAAGCATCGGAATAGTTTCCCATTCGGCAGCATATGTCTTCAACTGAGCAATCAGTTCCTCAATCAGCGGATAATAAACCTGCTCCAACGCCTCTTTGATAGAGAGAGGAATTGAAGTGTTGTTAATATCCTGCGAGGTCAGTCCGAAATGGATAAATTCCTTGTATTTGTCCAACCCGCCTAACTTATCAAACTCTTCTTTCAGGAAATACTCTACGGCCTTTACATCGTGATTAGTCACACTTTCAATCTCTTTAATGCGCTGTGCATCGGCTTCCGTAAAATTACGATAGATATTGCGTAATGACTCGAACACACTCTTATCAATTCCTTTCAGTTGCGGCAACGGAAGTTCACACAAAGTAATAAAATACTCTACTTCTACCTGCACGCGGTATTTAATCAACGCATATTCGGAAAAATATGCCGCTAAAGCTTCGGCCTTGCCTCTATATCGGCCGTCAATCGGAGATATGGCCGTAAGTAAATCAAGTTTCATATTGTCGTTTAGATAATTATCAGGTTGCAAAATTAACTCTTTTTCCTGAGTTATAAGGCATAAGGAGTGAGAAAGTTTGTATAAAAGAGACTAAAATAACGATGAGTGATCTATGACAAACGGTGAACAGCCCGCATTATAATATTGCCGCAAGCAGTTCACCGTTCCTCATTTATCGCTGATCACTTATTATTCCGTGTCGATCACAGTCCGTCAATCATTCATCATCAATTATTCAGTTTCATCAGCACCGGTGTCTTCACCGTCTTCACCTCGGCCTGAGGAACTTCATTCAATTGTTCAAAAATAACAATCTTATTTGTTCCTTTCTTCAACCATACTCCCGGGATATAAAGGGTTTGCTGCGGTCCCACCTTCCAATAGCGCCCGATGTTGACACCATTTACAAAGATGATACCTTTTCCCCAATTTTCCATATCGATAAATGTATCTCCGACGTTATCCAACGTAAAGGTCCCTTCATAAAGCACCGGACAACCTTTCAGTTTTGCGGCCTCAGCAGGCACATTCGCATGTGCATCAGCTTTCAGTTTTGCCAGGTCTGGCATTTCGCTCATCGGCAACTGATACATATCCCACTCACCTGTAATTTCCTTACCCGCTATTTTGACCGGACTAATGATACCCTTGGTATTATGCACAATTTCACTACCATAATTAATACGTCCCATATTTTCAACCAGTATCTGCAAAGTAGCGTTAAACGGCACCTCAATCTCCATTGAATAAGTCTTGGTATTCCGGTTCAACACACCTACCTGCTCTCCATCCACATACACAACCGCATAGTCACGCAGTCCCGGTATCTCAAGCGTTCCACTGATAGGTTGATTAAAATGACGGGTATATAACACATATCCATACCCTTGATTCAACTGCTCAAAAGTCAAAGGAGTATCGGCCGACACCGGCTTTTGTTTTTCGGCGAATGCCAATACATCAGCAACTTTGGTCAATTTGATAGAGGGGATCTCAATAACCGGATTTGGAGCCGGAGCCTCGGGGACCGTGTATTTAACATATTTTCTGATCACGTTACGGATTGAATCATACTTCGGAGTCACCCAACCAGCTTCGCTGATAGGAGCATCATAATCATAACTGGTCAGATCCGGCTGAATATCACGTTTCTTATCATAATTGGCACCACTTGTAAAGCCGAAATTAGTCCCTCCATGCACCATATAGAAGTTGAAAGATACGTCATTCTGCAGATATTTCTCGGTCTGACGTGCAATTCCGGAAGCACCCACCTGTGGAAACGGTTCCGCCCAATGCGACAACCAACCCGGATAGAACTCAGCAACCATATACGGTCCCTTACCATCATGATATTGATTAACCACCTTTTTCAGGTTCTCAATATCACTTTCGCCATTCGCTGTAGGTAAAGCACCCGGTGTAGCTCCGCCTTCGAAAAGCCAGCTGCCATCAGAGGTAAACAAGGGTACATTAAATCCTGCGTCAGCCAATTGCTGTTTAATTTTGGCATTATAAGCACGATGCTCTTCCAAAGGTATATCTTTTCGTTGGGCAACGTACGAACCAAACTCGTTCTCACACTGCACCATCACGATCGGGCCACCTTTTGTGCACTGCAAATCGCCCACTTCCTTATAAAGCCGGTCAATATATGCCTTTGTATATTTCAGAAACTCCGGATTATCTCTCCTGATTTCCATTCCTTTCACATTCTGCAACCACCAGGGATAGCCGCCAAATTCCCACTCGGCACAAACATAAGGGCCGGGGCGTAAAATAACCATCATTCCCTCTTCACCGGCTGTTTTTATAAACTCGGCCAAATTCTTGTCACCGGTAAAATCCCACTTCCCCGGCTCCGGTTCATGAAGATTCCAGAAAACATAAGTCGCAACCGTATTCAACCCCATACCTTTCATCATCTGTAAACGATGACGCCAATATTGATGAGGGATACGGGCATAGTGCATTTCACCAGAAAGAACAGGTGTCACTTTTCCATTACGATAGAAATGTCCGTCTTTGATTTCAAACGCAGACTTTGACTGCGAGAATGCACATAATGGCATGATAGCCAATAGCAAAAGTAAATAAATAGATTTTGTTCGCATGGTAGCATTAATAGGTTTGTTGATGAAGCAAAGTAAAGAAATAAATCACTTTTTCACCAACTTTCCCGTCGTTTTCTTATAAAAAATAACTTGAATTAATACACCGCAACCAGATCAGCCATAAAAAAGAAAGTCCTCACAGAAATATTCTGCAAGGACTTTATATNATAAAAAAGAAAGTCCTCACAGAAATATTCTGCAAGGACTTTATATTGTGGGCGTTGACGGATTCGAACCGCCGACCCTCTGCTTGTAAGGCAGATGCTCTGAACCAGCTGAGCTAAACGCCCGATGTATCTTTCTCAAAGAATATATAGCAAAATTGAATCTCTTTTCAATGTGGGCGTTGACGGATTCGAACCGCCGACCCTCTGCTTGTAAGGCAGATGCTCTGAACCAGCTGAGCTAAACGCCCATATATTCTTCTTTGAAAGTGTTCGGCTGTGGGCGTTGACGGATTCGAACCGCCGACCCTCTGCTTGTAAGGCAGATGCTCTGAACCAGCTGAGCTAAACGCCCATATATTCTTCTTTGAAAGTGTTCGGCTGTGGGCGTTGACGGATTCGAACCGCCGACCCTCTGCTTGTAAGGCAGATGCTCTGAACCAGCTGAGCTAAACGCCCGTACACTTTCCTTTTAAAAGCGATGCAAAGGTATCGCTTTTCTCGAAATCTACAAATTATTTACGATCTTTTTTTTCAAAAAGTTTCCAACATCATCAGTAAGTCTCTGTTTTTCAAACAATAGAATCCATTCTGTTTTACTTCGTTTGTTTTCTCAGTAACTTAGGTTATCCGTCCGATACCTGCCGCCGAATAACACGTGCGGGATTGCCTACCGCCACACAATCATCCGGTATATCTTTTGTAACCACGCTACCGGCTCCAATCACACAACGGTCACCTATCGTCACCCCAGGGCAAATGACTGCTCCGCCCCCAATCCAGCAATCTTCACCAATAGTAACCGGATAAGCATATTCCTTGGGATTACGGCGTTCCAGATAGTCCATCGGATGATGTGGAGTATAGATTTGCACACACGGACCTATCAGTGTATGACTTCCGATAGTGATGAATGCTCCGTCAAGGAAGGTACAATTGGCATTAACAAATACATGTTCGCCCAGACGGATGCCGTCACCATGGTCACAATGAAAAGGCGGGCAAATAACAGAGGTAGGCGGAAGGTCGGGCACCAGTTCCTCAAGTAACTCCCTGTAAGTATCGTCATACGTACTCAGTCCCCGCATCCGTGCCAATAACTTTTTGGCATGCTCAAACCGTACCTGCAACTCGGGTGCTGACATATCAGCCAGTTCGCCACTACGCATTTTTTCTATTTCAGTCATTTGGACTATTCTGTTTTTCCGTTCGTAAATACATATTTCTTTTCATCCGAAAGCTGTTCGTTGAACTCAAATCCCTCCCAGGCAAATGTTTTCAACTGGTCAACGGATTCTATCCGGTTTTTCAGGATGTAACGGGTCATCTCTCCCCTCGACATTTTAGTGTAGACCACTACTGTAGCCAGTTTCCCGTTTTTCCAGACGTGAAACTCAGGAGTCACCACACGGACCTCTCTCTCCACCCGTTTCCAATCAAAAAGTCCCCGCATCTCGTCACTCGCCAGATTACAAAGTATCCCACCGGCTTTTTTAATATCTTCTATAAACAAGTCGGTAAGAACCGGCTTCCAATACTCAAACATGGTTCGGGTACCGGGTTCGGGCAATCGGACATCTCCTTCGAGCCTGTAAGGTCGAATCACGTCGAGAGGACGCAGCAGCCCATAGCAAAACGAAGTCAACCTCAAATGGTCCTGAGCATATCGGAAATCTTCATCCGAAAAATCTTTGGGAGAAAGTCTTTTAAAAACAATCCCGGTATAAGCCAACAGCGCAGGCAGCTCCCGAGTCGCTTCGGAATGAAAGTCCTGATAGCGCTTATAATTCTCAACAGCAATCTTAGGATTTACCCGCAACAGGCGCTCCAACTCTCCGACAGAGAATTGAGACATTTGCAAAGCGACCTCCGCTGCCTCCTTCCGGAAGCGGGGAAATGTAGTGAGAGGCGTTTTCACTTTCGAAACGTCACTCATGGTTTTGGCGCAAGATAAAAGTATCAGCATAGACTTCTTTCCTTATTTCAATGTTTCAAAGGAACAAAATTAATAGAAAAACGGGAGTATACACTTTTTTTCTTACTTTTGTACTGTCACTAAAACCTGAAAAACTAACATTTTACCTAAAATGAAGATTAAACGACTCTACTTACTGGGAGCCTGGCTCCTTTTGGGCGTCAGTGCTTCGGCCCAGAACACAAGTATTCAACCACAACCACAACAGATTCTTTCGGAAACGCAGGCTCTGAGTCTGCCGGATACCTATCTGATTGTCGGAGAAACAGAAGCAAACCCGCATGCCGTCAGTGCACTGAAAGCTTTACTTGCCGGAAAAAAGACAGATAAGGACGGAATTCGCATCTATATCGGTGAAAAAGGGGATAAAGCTATCCGTAAATTCGCCCGGCAAATTCCCAATCAGAAAGAAGGATATTATTTAGCTGTCAACGACAAAGAAATCGTATTGGCCGGACAAGACGAACGGGGAACCTTCTATGCTTTGCAAACCCTATCACAACTGCTGAACAATAACCAATTGCCTGTAGTTGAAATCAAGGACTATCCTTCCATCCGCTTCCGCGGTGTAGTCGAAGGATTCTATGGAACTCCATGGAGCCACGAAGCCCGTCTCCGTCAGTTGAAATTCTACGGAGAAAATAAGATGAATACCTATATCTATGGTCCTAAAGACGACCCGTATCACAGTTCCCCCAACTGGCGTTTGCCTTATCCGGAAAAAGAGGCGCTTCAGTTACAGGAGTTAGTAAAAGTGGCCAATGAAAACGAAGTGGACTTTGTATGGGCCATTCACCCGGGACAAGATATCAAATGGAATCAGGAAGACCGTGATCTGCTGCTGGCTAAATTCGAGAAGATGTATGATCTGGGAGTACGTTCGTTCGCAGTATTCTTCGATGATATTTCGGGGGAAGGAACCAACCCGAACAAACAGGCTGAACTACTGAACTACATTGACGAGAAATTCGTAAAGGCCAAACCGGACGTTACCCCGCTGGTCATGTGCCCTACCGAATATAACAAAAGCTGGTCGAACCCGAAAGGTAATTACCTGACTACTTTGGGTGAGAAACTGAACCCTTCTATCCAGATTATGTGGACGGGCGACCGTGTGATTTCCGACATAACCAAAGATGGTATTGCCTGGATCAACAAGCGCATCAAGCGCCCGGCGTATATCTGGTGGAATTTTCCGGTATCCGATTACGTACGCGACCATTTGCTGCTCGGACCGGTTTACGGCAACGACACCCAGATTGCCGATCAGATGTCAGGCTTCGTCACCAACCCGATGGAACATGCCGAAGCATCTAAAATAGCAATTTACAGTGTAGCCAGTTATGCATGGAATCCGGAAAAATATGACAGCGAACAGACATGGAAAGATGCCATACGCACCATTTTGCCGAGTGCTGCGGAGGAACTGGAATTCTTCGCCGCACACAACTCTGACCTAGGTCCGAACGGACATAAATACCGCCGGGACGAATCGGTTGAATTACAGCCTGTAGCTAAGCTTTTTCTCGACAGCTATCTGAAAAACGGCTCGTATACCGAAGCAGACTTCAACTCCTTGAAAGCAACCTTCGGCAAGATGACAGAGTCCGGTGATATTCTGATGACCAACACCGAAAACCAACCTTTGATTGCAGAAATGATGCCTTGGCTCCGTCAATTCAAATTATTGGGTGAAACCGGACAAGAAGTATTGTCTATGGTCAAAGCTTACAAAGAAGGCGACAACTCACTTTTTATCCGGAAGTACCGCCATGTGAAAGCACTGCAACAACAGATGTTCCAAGTGGACCAGACTTATAACCAAAACCCTTACCAGCCGGGTGTAAAAACAGCAACTAAAGTGATCAAACCACTGATCGACCAAACGTTCACTACGGTGACCGAACGCTATAACAAGCAAAACGGTACACAGCTGGATGCCGCAACGGACTATATGCCTCACAAACTGACGAGTGACGTAGAGCAACTACGCAATCAGCCGTTACAGATCAAAACAAACCGTATATTGGTATCGCCTGCCAACGAAGTAATCAAATGGGGAGCGGGACGTACGTTGACCATCGAACTGGATCAAGCCTATCCGGGACAGAGCCTGGATATAGATTTCGGCAAACCGGATGTAGCCACCTGGGGACGACTTGAAGTTTCAGCCGATGGCAAAGAATGGCAAAAAGCTGACTTCAAACAGGAAAAGAACCGGATCACGCTTAACCTGAAACAAGCTCCGGTGAAAGCTGTCCGTTTCAGCAATACCGGCAATACGGAACAAGAAGTTTATCTTCGCCGTTTTATCATTACTCTGGACAAATAAAAACTTATTCAATCTGTGTAAAAAGCCCCTTCCGGTATTTTCGCTAAAATACGGAAGGGGCGCACACAAACAAAACAAACAATAATTCATCAACAGCCTTCACAGGCTATACCGATGAATATCACTAAAGATAGCATACAAAGAGTATGCTCGTGAAAAAGCTGCCTTTTCAAGGCTACAGAGGATAAGATTAATCATTCAGCATGTTCATTTACCTTCGTACAAGAGCTTTCTCTTTCCTGTAATACACGAAATTTCATTTGCTGCTGTTCCCGCCAGTAATAAAAACCTCCACACGAAATTTTGCATAAAACAACATATTCAGTTTTACGCTTCCGCATCAGACGCAATAGAGGTGTACATAAAAACTTATCCGGTTCGGAAACACGCACCCTGATTGTTTTTCGTCCGGAAGTAGTTCCGTCCGGACAGGGCAACCAGTCTATATCAAGTATGCCCAGAAGAGAATAACAATAAAAGGCAGAATGTTCATAGGCATACCATGCTCCTTCTTCCTGATACAGGAAAATACAATCAACATTCTGTGCTTCTATTTGCAATATCTCTTCCAGGGTCATACTACCGCAACGTTCTATTGAATAACTACTATCTTACGGGCTACAGTTTCCCCGCCGGAGGCGGAAGTCATCAGTACAGTCCCTCTCCTGTTCGCTCCGAAAGCTACGTGCAAATAAGCATGCGAACTATATTTGCTACTAAGTTCCGACACCATACCGTCTCCCGGAAATGCTCCGGGAGATGCGGCGGATGGGTGCAGAAAGAGCCAGCCGGCAGACGTCGGATTCAATACCCGGACCGTCCAGTTACGGTCGGTTGAACCAACCAAATCGAAAACAAACGAATCGGTATCTTTCTGGTCCGATATAATGGGATTCCAACTGACACGAACCGGCTGAGACAGATTATCACACGTCATAGTCAAGGTTGTAGATACGGCACTATTGGCCGGTGAGGTAAAATCCCCTGTTATTTTATACTTATTACTTCCTAAAGCTTGTGCAGACAGATTGGTCAGCCAATTACAATCGGCAGGTAGGGTCAGAACCGGCTGAACACCACGGCTGGAATATACGGTACAAATATCTACGCCCGTCGCCGATGTAGTCACACCTGTTTTTCCATATAGGCTGAATACATTATTAGACGATGCCATACGGTATTCACCGTCGGCCACAATACAGGGCAGATCCGTGTCTTCATCCGTCAACTCCACTTTCAGAGCATTCGAAGGTGCAGAAGCCACAGCAATATCCGGATTTTCATATCCCGGACCATTGACGCCCACCACCGTAACAATATAACGGTGGTTACGTACAATGTTCAGAGGAGCTCCGTTGTTACCGGTCATTACTACCTTATAATAGCCCTTTTTTCCCTTATACCGGGCTGCAATCACTACTCCCATATAGTCGGAAGCCGAACAGTTACGCTCGTATATGTATAAAGAAGGTTCAGCACTATTGACCCACCCCTTACGATAATCCAGATAGGTTCCACCGGTAACCGGATTTGCGGTAACGGGAGTGTTAACTTCTCCTGTGCAATCGGTCGGAGCCAGGAAGCCATGACAGGCTCCCTGATGTACGGTAATTCCTTCGATGACAAAATCATCCAGTCCGGTATTTACACCCCCACTACCCTTCTTCACTTGTATACAGGCAGTGGAACGCAACAGTTTCACACCCTCTACTTTCGTCACGATATTGATTCCGTTGAGAGCAAAACGTCCCCACATGACCAAAGGCATCACATGGTTTAGCAATGTGCTCTCTCCTTCATTCACATGTTCGAGCGAGGCTGTCTGCAAAGAAGAGATAGCCGCATTTTCTGCCATACCCGGAGTTATATCACCAAAGTTCAAGCGATCCGAAGTGCCATCAGCACTCCGCCCGTTTGCAACCAGATGAATGATACGCCGTTCCGAAGTGGCATCCAAACGGACTGTGAAATTAATCCCCGTTCCGGTAACAACCAACCTGTCATTCTCTACTTTGACACGCTCCATAAACTTTGCGTCTTTGTCGAATATCAGCAAGTCTACGTTCTTAATATCGGTATCCGTATACGGGCCACCGGCACGAGTAAGCGTATTCACTGACTCCGGCTGCGGCAAGGTTACCGAAACAGCAACATCTATCTTCCCATAAGCGGGTTTCTGTTCCTCTTCCTCATGACTACACGAGACAAACAGAAGGGCAACCAGTATACCTATTATATATTGTATTTTCATACTATAGCTCTTAATTTTCATTATACACATTAAAGCTACCTCCTTTCTCCTCGATAATTATTAGAGTAAGTATCAACTACTGTAGGAGCCCAATAAGGTTTCTGAGTCTCTTCTACACTTCTCATTGGAACCCGTACCGAACGAGTACCTGTCCACACAGTTCCTTTCCAATTTATTTTTGCAGTGTGTTTCTTACGGTCATATACAATATCACAAATATGGTCATATTGCTTAGAACCGGAAGCCTGCACACTAAACTTATTTGTAGAAGTGTAAACCAGTGTTCCACCTTGATTGACAAAATTCGTACCGACATGATTCATCGTACCACCCAAATAAGCATAGATATTACAAGTCATCGGGATACCGCCGCCATTAAACCATCCGGCATTCACTTGCAAGGTTACTGTACGTGGCAACAATCCCGGAGCATTCGGATCAATGCCATGTTGACCGGGATAAGGTGCAGAATTAATTACCGGAGCATTAAAGAATGCGGTTTCTCCTTGTCCTGCTCTAGCATCACCACCCCATTTCAATAGCTCCTTACTATCATAGTTAACCACACTACCTTGACTCCAGCCAACCCACTGATTCTGGAATGCATCTACCGAACTTGTATTGTAAGTAATGCCATTTACCACAACAGATGTAGGATTTCCTGTGAACCCAACTTTTACATCTACGTCATTCGAATCCCAAACAAACTGTACAACAAAATAATTAAACTCTGGGATACGAACAATTATAGCTTGAAGCACTGATACTTTAACTGTATAATCAGGATCATCAATATGTCCAAGAGTTATTTCTCCATAACGTTCTTCTTCATTTGGTTCACGATCGCAGACAAAAGTAAAAATACCGGTTGCAGGATTGTAATCCGTCTCTGGTGCGGGGTGTATCCAATCTGGCTTATTAATGATAGTCAAATCACGAGTATCTCCACCATATACTTTCACATTGTTTACAGTACATGTAGTATCCGGATGCACAGTAGGCTGTGCAACCTCAATCAAATCATCGATAATACCTATAAATAAATTACTTAAATGGACAGTATCCGTATCAAGAGTCGTCATATTTTTAAAAACCGCCTGTCCTTCTCCATAATATTCATCATACAATGAATCATCACTGGTAGAGGTTCTTGTAAAAGTTACAGCTGTACTCCCTGTTGCCCCTTGGGTAGTAGCAGCAGTCGCCTTGGAACTTTGAGCCAGTAATTTCCAATTTCCACCAACAGACTGAACATCAAGTGAAGCTGTCGGATGTGGAGGACTAAATTGTAGTTTGTTGACACTAACTTTGATAGTACCTCTATCCGGTCTTTGTGTAACCGGTATTTTCTTGGTCACATTATTTGCTTTAATGGTAATATACGAAGTACGAGGATGATTATCCACATAGCTATCCAGGTCAGCAGTAATTTCCACCGCATTCCCATCCAACTTTTTCACCGAAGTAATCCACGTGGCCTCAGGTGCCTTCTCCACTGTATATTCCCGGGCATTGGTATTTACATGTATCGTGTCTTTGAATGCCATCCCCACCGAAGCTTTATCCGTATAGAGTTGGGTCTGTGACAAATCGGCTTCCAACTGTGTATCTTGCCAGTTTAATATCTCAGTAGAGACATCAAGCTTTCCACCAAGGAAAATGCGTACCAACAAAATTCCGTTTACTCGTGGAACCCGAGGAATTACCACATCCGTCTTCTCGAAACGTGTACCTCCTTCACTGGCCAGATCGACACTCAGTTTAAGATGGCTGGTAGTCGTGTCGGTCGGAAGCGCATTCAGATAATCAGTTCCTTTATGGGCCGGCACAATAAACCGAAGCGTATCACTATACTGATGACCCGCCATTGCAGTATTATTATGTATAGTAAAGGTACCGGTCATAGGTTCCGCACTCACAGTAGGGTTGTTTTTATTGGGGTATAACCCTCCTTCCCAATTAAGAGTCGTAGGCACATTACTCAATTTCATCGTGTGGGTGCCATTGATATCCAGTCCTCCGGCATCAGCTATCACGACTTTGACCAATGCAACGTTCCGTGAAAGTAATGCTGTTTCGGAAGCGACATTATCCTGACCGGCAATAACCTGCTGTCCGGTAATATAAGCCGTACGCAACTCAGGCATAGACGGCAAATTTCCACCGGAGGAACGGGTTTCCCACATTTTCAGTGATGAACGCCCCTGTCCACGGACAGGCTGAACCAATTCACTGTTTATATCCCTGTCGGCACTGACCAACGTAATATCCCACGTACCTGCCGCAACCGGCATGGTAAGGCGGTCTGCAGCGTAAGTCACATCCGGCACTTTCTGCCTGAACTGTCCGGCAGCAGCCCCATCTCCATCAAACAGATAGACTTGCGTATTATTGATAATATCAGCAGAAGCTCTCGTCATCCTGAAAACCAATGAAGGATTACCATTGGTTCCCCCTGGCGATTCCCTGTCATCCGTACAAGCAAACGCCAGAAAAAGCAGCAAGCCCATCAACCCTGTATATATTCTTTTTCCTGTCATAGTTCTTTTTTCATCCATTTTCTTCTGAGCAGACAAGAAGACCTTGCATTTGAAATGCAAGGCACTCTTATCCCTAAGAATCATTTTATTTCCGGATCGTAAACTCTGCCATACGTTCTGCGTCAGACACACTGATCGGCTGTGCACCCGTAGGCTGGTTTACAGATTTGATTTTCAGTTTCACCTGTTTTTCCAAAGCATCCGTACTGAACAATACCACTCCATTCACATTGGCCGAACTATGGTTGCCGTCTCCACTAATACGTAGGTCATGCAGGTTGGTAAAGACAAAGTCTTTTCCTTCTTTTGCCGTAGCATCGGGCAATGTCACACAGTTAACAATAATATCACTACCTGTGGCATTAGTCAGTAAGGCTCCGTCTGAAGCACGCAACAGCGAAACGGTGAAGAAGCCTGACACCACATTATTATTTACTCTGTGGTCGCCAAGTGAAGTTATGGCCAGGCGTGCCGGCTGATCAACAACAATTCCGCTGCAACTCAGCAATTCACCATCAAAAGCGACATTGGAACCACTCAGGCTATGTACTTTATTGAAATTCACCACCACGGTTTTAGGAAGTTCATAGCGGGTATCCTCCAATGTTCTGACATTAAAAGATGACTTTTGCGAACCATTGGCAAATATCACTCTCGGCGTCAATCCCATATCGAAATCAAGCGCATCGGCTGTGCCTTCTCCATAAATGCCATCCACTATAATATTGGCTCCCGTTGCATTAGTCAAAGGAGTTCCGTCGGTCTTAAATAATCCCAGTTCATATAAAATATCTTTGGATCCCTCTTCTCCGCGCTCCGTACGTACCAACTTTACAACCGCCTGCTGATCTTCGATAACCGCTTTTCCTACAGGCTTCACCAGATAACTCTGCTGAACATCCGACAATAACAATTCAAAGTCCTTCACACCTTCGATCAGATCATTCGCCTTTACCGGAACCTCAATATCCTGTTTCACCAGATAGCGGTCAGCCGTTCCGCGTGAGGGAGTGAAAGAAAGCTTTCCCTTCACCGGAGTAAAGTTATTGGCCGTTGTAGCCGATGCTTCGCGAGTGGCATAACCTACACTCACAGGAACAGGCGCTCCCTCTTTCGTGGTGGCATATCCGGTCAGTGTCACAGTAAACACAGCGGTGGCTGTTCCGTTTACCGGCTTGGTTATTTTCACGTCCGAGACATAGAGTCCATGTCCGAGCTTGACAAGACGGCTACCACTACCCAGAAAAAGTAACTCCCCGGATGATGCAGTCAAGGCCTGACGGTAAATGGTAGGTTTATTATCCGTCACATAACGGTCAAACTCTTTCTCACCCGTAGCAGAATACATACAAACCCGGCCCTCATCCGAAGACAGCAGCAACACTTCACCGTTGTTAGTCACCTTAATCTTATCAAAGTTACCATCAATCGTTCGGTCAAACTCAGCTTTTCCTGTCGGCAATATACGGACAAATGTTCCTCTGCGTGCGTTGACGTCATAAGTGGTTACCACTGATTCGCCGGTAGTCCGGTTCATACCCACACCTCTCACACTTCCGTTCGAGGTACCCGAGTACAAAGCTGTTCCGTCATTTCGCAATAAAGCGTAATATCCTTTATTACCACTGCCTCCTACTAATATATTACCATTGCGGGCTACCCGTAGATGGTTGAGCGTTGCCAATCCCTGGTTGGCAGGTATCAGTGTTTTAGCAAAAACAATATCACCTTCCGGACGAATCTTATAAATAATACCTCCATCTGTCGATGAATTACCGATAACAATCACCGAACCGTCATTGATATTGGCGTTCAGGCCTGTCACTATAAATCGTTTAGCCGGAATGGCAGTCACATAATAAGGTTTCCCTTTATCATCTAACCGGACCACCACCGTCTGTTCTTTTTCTCTGTCTCCGGAGAAAGCCGCACAGATATATTCAGTCGTGTTGCCCAACACCTCAAACTGGTCACAATAGCCACTTCCGGTGTTCTTATACTGATAAATCACTCTACCCGATTTATCTACTTTCAAGAGAATACCTTGCCGACCGCTTCCTCCTTTCGGCTCCATACCGGAAAGTATCAATGATCCGCTTCGTAGCAGGGCACCTTTCAGAAGCTCGCTTCCTTGTCCTCCCGCATAAATATTGGTAACAATATGACCACTACGGTCTAATATGACCGCTCGTCCGCTCAGCGTCACATTATCCTTTCTGCCTTTTGTATTCATCACAGCAGATTGTCCGACAAGCAGGATACGATTGTCCTCCAACTCTGTCAGCTCATTAACAGCAGTAAACCCGGCCAACGGTAACGAAAAGAGTACCTCACCTTCTCTTCCTATCCAGGTCAGATTGTACTTCTGTCCCTCTTTGCCTACCATAGCCACTTCGTCACCGGCCAACGGGCATACCAGTTGTATCTGGTTCTTATCGCCATATTTCTTATCGAAAACCACCGGCATATATTGGGCTCTCACCTGCAGACAGGCTATGACGCTCAGCAGGAACAGTATCCACACTCTATGAATTCTTGTCTTCTTCATATATCGTTTACTTTTTTATATTTCTACCTCTTATTATATATTTCGACACGCCTTGCCCGACGGTTCACTTGTATCCAGTCGATACCTCCCTCCGGCCAGCGATGATACTCAATTTCCTCTTTCACCTCTTCCGGAGAAAGTTTTATCCTACCATGGGCCTGTATACCGAAACGTACATTTAAACCATGATTGCGCAGGAACTCTGCAACACTCTCTGCTCTTCGTTCTGACAATGAATAGTTATAACTGTCACTTCCTATCTCATCGGCAAAACCATCGAACCTCAGTTCCGAAAACTGGTAGGTACCCATTTCATTGATAAACTGCTCAAGCCTCCGTACAGATTCATCGGTCAGTTCATCCGAATCGAAATCAAAATAAAGAGTCATCAGCAAACCTTCAGGTGCATATTGCTTCAATGTAACAGACTCCGGAGAAACTGTTTCCGTAGCTCCGTTCAACAACAAAGCGCCACCCAAAATCGCATTCTCCTCACTCATCCCGTAAAAGGGCATCCCCTGCTGAGTACCTAAATCTTCTACCGTACGGAGGTAATAAATATCATCTCTTGAAGCCATCTCACGATCGGATACGAAATAAGCTGTTCGCAAATCGAGCGGACACATATAATAATCGTTGAAGACGGAATTTACCGGATAGGGAAAATGACTGATACTGCCCGGCACTACCCCATCCTTATCATAATAAGCACTGAACAGGTCATAACCACCGAATCCCGGCAGCCCGTTAGACGAAAAGATGAGACGTCCTTTATAGATTACAGGAAAGATCTCATCACCTTCCGTGTTGACATCTGGTCCCAGATTTACAGGGGTTCCCCATGTCCGGGCCTCGTCATCCCAATGAACAACATACAAGTCGAACCCTCCGTATCCTCCCGGCATGTCGGAAGTGAACAATAATGATTTACCTTCATTGAATAAGTAAGGATGGGCATACGAAGACATCTCCTCCTGTGGAAAAGCCGGAACATACTTCGTAAACCGTTTCTTTTTATTCTTTAGCACAGAATAGAACAACTTTGTACGGAAAGGGCGTAGTTTCCGGTCTGCCATCTCCACTGTTGTCTTCTCTTTATCGTACTCAATGACTGTAGCTACCATTGACTTCATATCCGGCGAAAAGGTCACCGGACCATTCTGCAAGTCAGCAGGTATCTTCCGGAAATATCCATAATATCTCGGAGGTTTCTGAGCCTCGGCACCGGGTTCACCGGTTTCGTCAAGTGCATAATAGTGAGTACGATGAAAGAACAACTTTCCCGGATCATTGAATTTACTGTAGCTAATGGCATAAAACGGCTGCTCACCATAATTTCCAACCCAAAATTCAGCATTCGGTGTATTCAGTGATAAACGTTTTGCCGAAAATCCGGGGTCTTCCTGAACCGAATGGCGCATGGCAAGTGCCTCTAACGTATTCTGATAACGCTGATAGCGACTATATATATCCTTATAGGCATTATCCAGGCAGATAGCTTCTGCTTTGCGGGCCTGTCCCTGAAAGCGCAAGGCATCTATATAGTCACAGACATCATCTACCCCGAGCAGATCCGGACGCAACCCCATTGCTTTATCATAATGTTCTGAGGCGCGACCGTATTCCCTCACCATGAAATACAAACGTGCTGTTTTGAGATGAAGCGCAGCCTGACTGTCCTCATCTTTTTCACGCCTGATAGCCGTTTCGTACTGGGCCATCGCTTTATCAAATTTCTGCCTGATAAAATTACGGTCTGCCCGCCGTTCTATCCGCCCTATCTTCCGCTCCTGCGCAACGGAAGGCATAGTTCCTCCCATTAAAAAAAGGAATGCGGCAGCCGACAGGAGAATCTGTATCTTCTTCTTTCTCATTTCAGCAACTTTTTATCAGTAACATTAGCGGAATATATTATAAGTAAGATTTACACCAAACTTAGTCGGACCAATCCATCTCTTGGTTTTCTTACGTTCCAAAGGGAAATTTACATACTCTCCGCCCAAATAATATTTATTATATTGGAGGTGCGCATATCCCAGCCCAATATTCAGATCCAGCCCCCAACGAGAGTTGAAAGCAAATTTATATCCGGTTGAGATACCACCTGACACTCCCCAGCCTTTACGACGATAACTCTGTAACGGATCATTATGCTTCAACAAACCAATATTAAAGTTACCGTACATGGCATAAGGACCTATGTAAAATCCATCCCACGAATCGTTAGTATAGAAGTTACGCGGATTCACATAATAGCGCAATTCAACACTGCTCTGGAGTGCCCGAAACACTTCTTCATGTTTCTTGAATAAATACGGCATCCATAGCACTTCACCGTTCACCGTGAGTTGTCTCGTCAATGTATACTCAAAGCCAACGTTAGGCGAACCGGTCAGCCAAAAAGGAATATTCACTTTGACACTTTGTGCCTGTACTCCGCTGATTAAGCAAAATAAAACGGCGACACTCAAAATATGTCGTATAACTGATTTCATTCTAATTCTCTTTTATATGTATATATGTATCATTCCATGTCCGTATCTCCACTCTCGATATCTTCGTTCCATCCTACAACCGATATCTTAATAACGGTATAAGATTCGATTTCAATAATTATACGTTTACCATGCAATAACCGTAACGGCAATCCTGTCTCCCTTTCCGTAACTTCCACGGGCAAATGGTTGACAACTGCTCCATTTTCATCGAGAAATGTATAATTCAACCTCATCGGTTCATTCTCCACAGAAGGAATAAAACGATGATCTACCTCTAATACATCGGCTTTCTCCTGTACGGGTAATGTTCCGAAATGAAACATTTTATCCTCGGGAGTCAATCGGCCGGTCAGAGTATCATTTTTGAGGTATTGCATCACAGGTGCTCCTTCCGCAAGCAATTGTACCTTCTTTATATGCGATACATCACCGGGAAATTTCTTAAACCGAACCGTTATACGTCCGGTATAGCGTTCCAATGCTGTGGTATCGGTCTGTAAAATGCCCGGATGTACAATTGCGGGTACGAACTTCTGGAATAATATATCCGAAGGCTGTACATATCTGTTCGGTCCGGTAGAACTGCTTTTCAGAATAAAAGCAGAAGCATCCAGATGTTGCCCGTCCACAAACGTAAGACTGTCCGTATTGGTATAACAGTATACTTTATATTCGCCGGGAGTTAACCTAAAACTAAACAAGCCCGCCTCCATGCGCGGATCTTTATCCCATGGAGAGGTTGCATAACGTGCGCCGACCAATGTTCCGGCATCGTCATAGACCAGCACTCGACAATCACTGACAGTCTTGTTCAGAACCTCGGGTACAAAAACCTGATAATTCGTTTCATCTTCAAAATAATCATATGTACACGACGCAAGCGAAAGTAAGACTGCTACACCAGTAAATAATACTATGAGAAGTCTGTTTTTTCTCATGTTCTATAGTTTATTTCATTATCCTCCCCCGAGGCCCTCAGGAGCAGCAAACACACCTTCTTGCTTCCTGCTCCCGGACCATGATTCCAAGGGGAGTAAAAAGAAAGTTTTTACATTATAATATCTGAATTTACAATATTGCTATCCCAAGGTGTAGGAGCTCCTACAGTAATTGTCAGGCCACCATATTCCGTAGGAGTTACAGGTACAGTCGTACTTCCGCCGGTACGTAAAGTCAGGTTTACTTCACGAATCACATTCGGTACAAAATTCTCTTTAACCACTCCAGACCAATAAACGGTAGCATCACTGGGAAGTGCAGTACCATCTCCCAAAATATGTCCGGCTTTACCACGTCCTGATACCACTATAAAATACTGACGCTGTCTGTCAGCCGTACCGGTAGTTGCAGAATCATTAACGCGTCCACCATTATTGGGGAATACAACCACATCTCTCCACATCGTGAAGTTTCCGTTTAAAATCGTTCCTCCAGGGTTATAACCGGATCCAGGCTCAGCCGTTTTAAAAACTTCACCATCCGAAATAGACAATATATTAGTAGCAGTCGAGGTAGCACTGACTCCTCCGTCATTCCCTGCCATCACTTTCAGATAATCCGGCAAGCGATAAATCATAATAGAAGCGTCTTGTGTAAAGTCAACCCCTTTGGCGGTATTCTCATTATTCGTATTTCCTTCTTTATCCTTTACGTTCAGACGGACACGCATCAAAGAGACTTCACGTTTCAAAGCAATCGGAGATGGAGTTGCAGTAGCATCCGAAGAAATGACTACACCCGGAACAGCTCCCATAAAAATCTCAGCAGGTTCCGTATAGGCCGTATTGCCTGCCAAGGCAGCAGAACAAAAAGCAGGGAATGCACCTGGCTTATATTTCATCACCATGTTCTGCACCTGTTTCTGACGTACGTTCCACATCCCCCACTCTACAGGAGTTGTGCCTCCATCCAAATAGGTATTGATAGCATCCGCTGAACTTTTCGCATTTGCTATAGCAACCATCGTATATGTACCAGCAGGCACATCTGTATAAGTAAAAGTAGTATTCCCGTCTGTTGGATTAACTACATCTGAAAACCGCACGATATTGCTTGCGTCATACAGCAAAATCTGCACCTGACGGATTTTACTCCACGACGTTTCCGGCACTGCAGTAGATTGCGCAGCTCTCGTCTTACCTCCTTGTTCCATACTTGTTCCTTCAAAGTTCAACTTAACTATAAAGTTAGCCTTCGAGTTCCCACCAGGAACTTCTCCTGAAGGAAGTTCATTGTGCTCTGAACAAGCACTCATGGCCATTGCAGCGAGCAAAGACCATAAAAACACAGATTTCTTTTTCATAAATAATTCACTTTAGTTTCTACTTAATATTTGATTCAGACAGAATGTTGGTTTCTTATCTCAATCGATCTGCCCGTTACTTCGTAGGTAACGGGTCTACACAAATTCCAAGACAAAGAGGCGTCTTTCAAGGAGTTGTTTTTACTAAAATGAATCTTTACGGTCTCAAAAAAGACAATAAAATCCTTTCCCATCTTTCAACCTGAAAAATGGAAGAATCTTTTGTTGTCTTTTTCGAAGAACAACCCAATAAAAATGTTCAGTTATTTAATATCTATTGCAAAAATAATTGTTTTATTATGCGTATTTCAAAAAATATATTTAAATTTGCCGCCGATATCACCTTCCGTTACCTACGAAGTAACGGATAATATTTCAATTAATAATCAACTGATTAGCTTCTAATGTTTTTATCTATTCCTCTTTTCTTCTTCGATAAAATATATGTAATAAGAGAACGATTCATCCGGTTTACCTCATCATCCCTGTAAGGTTGAAAATAAGTCTCAGTCACTTTCACCGAAGAATGCCCCATAGCATTACAAATCAAACTTGAATTATAATTCTGCCGGAGTGCCGTAGTCGCCCAGGTATGACGTGCCACATAAGTACTTAGCCGTTCCCTGATTCCCAAGGTATTTGCCACCTGTGTCAGGCGATGGTTCAGAAGACGCAACATACGGGTATATTGCCCATATTCATTCTCACCGGGATTTTGGATAATAGGAAAAAGATAAGGTGAATCCGGAATCGCATACATATACCTCCGTATAATTTCCATTGCCTCTTTGCCCACCACCACAGTCAGTTTACGACTGGTTTTGCGCCGGTGATACGTAATTACATTTCCCTGTAAATCGCATCTGCGCAAAAAAGCAAGATCTACAAACGGCATCCCGCGAAGCAGAAACAAAAGAACAAACAAATCCCGGCTGAAAGCTAATTTTTCCGGCAATGGTTTCTGGTCCGTCATCAGTTTACATATCACCTCCGGCGAAACAGCCCTTTTTACAGGACAGTCAATTCCGGTATGCACTTTATTGAAAAGACGTGGCACATAAGTTGCCACTCCCCGCTCCAGCGCCTGATTATACACAGATCTCAGCATACGCATGTAAGTAGAAATAGTGTTCCATTTAAGTTGATCAGCCAGCAGTTTCTGTTCAAACAAAGCTAACCATTCGGGAGTCAGTTGGCTAAAGGTGATTTCACGTCCGTTCATAAATTTTTTCAGTCGATTTAAAGTGCTCTGATATACATGGGCAGTACCATTACGTTGCTCTTTTTTCAGTTCGACTATTCGCTTCTCCATAAATCGAGTCAAAAGTTCTTTTTTCATTTTAAGTCTGTTAAGATTACAAATTAGATTATTGCAAGCTTTTGCTTATCCATTTCATATATCAGACTGATATTTCAACAAATTGCAAAAAGCGTAGTGCCATAACAAACCAACTGCATAATTATCTCTTTTTTTTAGATAACTTTGCAGCCTTCGAAAAACTTTTAACCACAATTGGAATAGACAAAACCGGTTCTTCTCAAGAAGCCGTTTCAATCATTTCTCAGTATTCACAGTCTCAGGCTTCGCAACCTGACTTGTCACAAGTGTATTTTTCTCAGTAGTATTACAAGTACCGTTAAATCTGGCTTTCGATTCTATTTCAAGTTTACATGTATAAACATCGCCATTCATTGTACATCCCGATTTCATAACCAAATCTTCTGCCACCTGAATATCTCCCTGTAACATCCCGTGTAACACAGCACCGGTACACGTCACATTTCCTTTGATTCTTCCCTGAGGACCAATCACTACTTTCCCTTTACAGGAAACATTTCCTTCTATTATTCCATCTAAACGCAAATCCCCTTCTACCGTGATTGCTCCTTTCACCATTGTTCCCAATGCTATTGTAGTCAGTTTATCAATACCGACTTTCACAGTCTTTACAGAATAATCTTCATTCTTTTTCTTTCCAAACATATTAAAATCTGAATTATGTAAATTAAAAAAGGACGAACATTCTTCTGATACCAAATATTAAGTAGATTACAAATATAAGTTAATTATAAGACAGGCAGAAGAAAAAGACGAGAAAAAGACAACAGGTCACTATAAAAAGGGGAGAAACTGTTTCCAAGTTTCCCCCCTCTCCCTTATTATTTATCGCTACGGACAGTACTATTTATATTCCTGCCAGCTCTTTATCTGAATATCTTCAAGCTTCAAATCACAGAATGCTTCGATAAATGCACTCGCCAGACGCGCGTTGGTTATCAATGGGATATTATGATCGATCGCACCACGACGGATACGATAACCATTTGTCAGCTCACGTTTCGAATGATTCTTGGGAATATTCACAATCAAGTCGAACTTATGGTCGGCAATCATCTTCATCACATTGTTCTCGGCCCCCGGTTTTTCATCCGGCCAGTAAACCGGAGTAGTATCTACACCATGTGCATTCAGAAATGCAGCAGTTCCGGCTGTTGCATAAATCTTATATCCCTGGTTGAACAACATGCGGCTTGCTTCCAGCAAATCGACTTTCGACTTCATTGCACCTGAAGAGAACATCACTCCCTTTTCAGGAATTTTAAAGCCGGTAGCAATCATTGCATTCAGCAGTGCTTCAGAAAAGTCGTCACCAATGCAGCCCACCTCACCGGTAGACGACATATCTACACCTAAAACCGGATCGGCTTTGTGCAAACGTGAGAAAGAGAATTGAGAAGCTTTCACTCCAATCCAGTCGATATCAAATGCCGACTTATCGGGACGGCTGTATGGAGCGTCGAGCATAATGCGGGTAGCAGTCTCGATAAAGTTACGTTTCAACACCTTAGAAACGAACGGGAAACTACGTGAAGCACGTAAGTTACATTCGATAACTTTAACTTCGTTGTTGCGAGCCAGGAATTGAATATTGAACGGTCCCGAAATATTAAGCTCTTTCGCAATCTGGCGGCTGATTTTCTTAATGCGGCGCGCTGTTGCAAAATAGATTTTCTGTGCCGGGAATACCAGCGTAGCATCACCCGAGTGCACTCCGGCAAACTCAATATGTTCTGAGATAGCATATTCTACCACTTCTCCATTCTGTGCCACTGCGTCGAATTCAATTTCCTTGGTATTTTCAAGGAACTGAGAAACAACTACCGGATACTCTTTCGATACCTCAGCAGCCATCTTCAAGAAGTTCTCCAACTCCTCGTCATCATAGCAAACATTCATCGCAGCTCCCGAAAGTACATAAGACGGACGAACCAGTACCGGATAGCCCACTTTCTCTACAAAACCTTTCACATCTTCCAGACTGGTCAGCTCCTGCCATGCCGGCTGGTCGATACCCAACTGATCAAGCATTGCAGAGAACTTATTACGGTTTTCTGCCCGGTCGATAGAAACAGGAGAAGTACCCAATACCGGAACAGACTGACGATACAGTTTCATGGCAAGGTTATTCGGAATCTGTCCACCTACGGATACAATCACACCGCGAGGTTGTTCCAGATCGATCACGTCGAGCACACGTTCGAACGAAAGTTCGTCGAAGTACAGACGATCACACATATCATAATCAGTAGACACCGTTTCGGGATTATAATTGATCATAATCGATTTATATCCCAGTTTGCGGGCAGTCTGCACAGCATTTACCGAACACCAGTCGAACTCAACCGAGCTACCAATGCGATAAGCACCCGATCCTAACACAACTACTGACTTTTCATTTTTATAATAGTTCACATCATAACCCTGAACCGCATAAGTCATATAAAGGTAGTTTGTCAGTTCTGGATGTTCGGAAGCAATGGTATTGATGCGTTTCACGGCCGGAAGGATACCCAGTTCTTTACGACGGGCACGTACCATCAGGTTCTCTTTCTCCATATTTCCTGCCGGATTCAACACAAAGCGCGCAATCTGGAAGTCAGAAAAGCCCAGCACTTTGGCCTCCCTCAATACGTCTGCAGGAATATCCTCTACCTTATCATAAGCAGACAACTTCGCTTTATAGTCAACGATATTTTTCAGTTTGCCCAAGAACCACGGGTCAATCTTTGTCAATTCATGGATACGCTCTATCGTATAGCCATCTTCCATGGCCTGAGCCAGAGCGAAAACACGTAAATCCGTCGGGTGAGAAAGCTCCTTATCCAGATCCTCAAAATGCACATCGTCGTTACCGACAAACCCATGCATACCTTGACCGATCATGCGAAGACCTTTCTGGATAATCTCTTCAAACGAACGGCCTATCGACATGATTTCACCAACCGATTTCATGCTTGAACCGATCTCACGAGATACACCGGCAAATTTAGTCAAGTCCCAACGAGGAATTTTACAAATATAGTAATCAAGTTGCGGAGCCACATATGCCGAGTTGGGAGTGCCCATCTCACCTATCTGATCGAGTGTGTAGCCTAATGCCACCTTAGCGGCCACAAATGCCAGCGGATAGCCGGTTGCCTTCGAGGCCAAAGCCGAAGAACGGCTCAGACGTGCATTCACCTCAATCACACGATAATCATCCGTATCCGAATTGAATGCATACTGAATGTTACATTCACCTACAATACCCAGATGGCGGATACATTTAGTTGAAAGTTCCTGCAACATTTTCAGTTCCTTGTCATCCAATGAGCAAGTCGGAGCTACCACGATCGATTCGCCGGTATGGATACCCAGCGGGTCAAAATTTTCCATGCTTGCTACCGTAAAACAGTGGTCATTCGCATCACGGATCACCTCAAACTCAATTTCTTTCCATCCTTTCAACGACTCTTCCACCAGAATCTGTTTAGAGAAAGCAAATGAGCTCTCAGCCAATTTGAGGAATTCCTCTTCATTGGCACAAATACCACTTCCGAGTCCTCCCAGCGCGTAAGCCGAACGAACCATCACCGGATAACCAATGCGACGTGCAGCAGCAATAGCATCTTCCATGCTTTCTACAGCCTGGCTGACCGGAGTTTTCATATCAATCTCGTTGAGCTTCTTCACAAACAGGTCACGGTCTTCCGTATACATGATAGCCTCAACCGAAGTACCCAATACTTTCACACCATATTTATCCAGAATACCTTGTGTATAAAGCTCTGCACCGCAGTTCAAGGCAGTCTGTCCGCCGAATGCAAGAAGAATGCCGTCGGGACGTTCTTTCTTAATAATCTCCTCTACAAAATAAGTAGTCACGGGAAGGAAATACACCTTATCAGCAATTCCCTCGGAAGTCTGAATGGTTGCGATGTTCGGGTTGACCAATACCGAATTGATGCCTTCTTCTTTCAAGGCCTTCAGTGCCTGTGAACCGGAATAATCAAACTCTCCGGCTTGTCCGATTTTGAGTGCGCCTGAACCCAAAACAAGGACTTTTTTCATTTCCTTTTCCATTTCTTTTATTGTCATTATAAGTTGTTATTTCTACGTATCCGCACAAAAAAAATGCGTTACCCTCAATAAAGGACTAACGCATTACCAAAGAACTAAATATCGTTTTTGGAGAAAAGAGAAGAAGTAGGCTGATTCCGGGTGAAATACACTCGAACGGAGATAATACTTGCTTCTGATTTCCTGTTGATTCATTGCTATTTCAAAGTTTGTGCAAAGTAACGACTTATTTCTATAATTACAAAGGAATCTGGTAAGAATATTCGTTTTATTTGTTACTTCAGCTGATTCTGACTATCTTTGTCCTTCGATTAAAAATAAAAATAATGGGAAAAGAAAAAATCATATTGACAGGTGACCGTCCTACCGGAAAACTCCATATCGGACACTACGTAGGTTCACTGAAACGAAGAGTCGAACTACAGAATTCCGGCTTGTTTGACAAAACTTTCATCTTCATCGCCGATGCGCAGGCATTGACCGATAACATCGATAACCCCGAAAAAGTACGCCAAAACGTAATTGAAGTAGCCCTCGATTATCTGGCTTGCGGACTCGATCCGGAAAAGTCGACAATCTTCATCCAGTCCCAGATTCCGGAACTGTGCGAATTGACATTCTATTATATGGATCTCGTCACCGTATCACGCCTGCAACGTAACCCTACCGTGAAGACGGAAATACAGATGCGCAACTTCGAAACCAGCATTCCTGTAGGTTTCTTTACTTATCCCATCAGCCAAGCTGCCGATATCACTGCCTTCCGTGCCACTACAGTACCGGTAGGTGAAGATCAGGAGCCCATGATCGAGCAGGCCAGAGAAATTGTCCGCCGTTTCAATTACATCTACGGAGAAACATTAGTCGAGCCGGAAATCCTTCTACCGGACAACGCAGCCTGCCTGCGCCTGCCGGGTACCGATGGAAAAGCCAAAATGAGTAAATCGTTAGGCAACTGCATCTACCTTTCCGAAGAAGCGGACGAGGTACAGAAGAAAGTAATGAGCATGTTCACCGACCCCGATCACTTACGGGTGCAAGACCCGGGCAAAATCGAAGGTAATACCGTATTTACATATTTGGATGCCTTCTGCCGTCCCGAACATTTCGAACGTTATCTGCCCGACTATCCGAGCCTCGATGAACTGAAAGCTCATTATCAACGCGGCGGCCTGGGAGATGTAAAGGTGAAACGCTTCCTCAACGCTATTATGCAAGAAGAGCTGGAACCTATCCGTAATCGCCGGAAAGAATTTGAGAAAGACATTCCTGCCATCTACGAAATGTTGAGAAAAGGCTGTGAAGTGGCAAGAGCTGCCGCTGCCGATACGTTATCCGATGTTCGTAAGGCCATGAAGATAAACTATTTCGATGATGCCGAACTGATTAACGAACAAGTAAAGCGATTCAATAAATAAAAAAAGAAACGCCCTGTTACCAGTCCGGCAACAGGGCGCTTTCTTTTAAAGAAGGTTGAGTCTGAATTTATTTAGCAGACTCTACTAATACAACGCGGTTTAGGTAAATAGGTTTACCGAATTTATCCACACCACCTCCGGCATCAACTTTCAAGCGGCTGGAATCTACTCCGTATTTCTTAACCAATGCATTGACAACAGCCTGAGCACGTTTCTGGCTCAACTCCTTATTGAATGCAGGAGTACCGGTTGCCGAGTCAGCATATCCGTATACGGTATATTGTGTATCCGGGAATTCTTTCATCTTAGCAGCCAGATAAGACAAGTTCATCTCTTCACGCGGAGACAGTTCAGAAGAACCGATTGTGAAGAATACAGTACGCGGAGCAATATTAGCATCCGTTACAACTACTTGTTCGGCAACTTCTGCCACCGGCTGGTTCTGTGCATCAACCAACTGCTGTTGCAGTGACTGGTTGGCAGCAGCCATTTCATTCATCTGGCGACGCATATTGGCCAATTCTATTTCAGAGATAATCTGTGGCATCGGACGGGCAAATCCCCGGGCCGGGAAGCGGTAAGTCAGACCTGCAGTCAGGCTGGCAACGCCATCATACCCATGTTTTCCACCAATTTCTCCGTCAAACTTATCTTCAGCCAGCATACCACCTATTTCGATATTGATATCTACCGCACTCGATACGCGGAAACGGTTGATAATACCTGCGTTCATAGCAAATGCCTCACGATGAGGTTTAGAGTATGAATGAGTAAAACCGGCTCCCAAATAAGGGATAATTTCATATACACGGTGAGAGTTGTATCCGCCAAACAGAGCATTCAAATTGAACATCACGTCACCATGAAGATTCATATAGTTGAATTTCTGTTTATAATACCCATTGGCCAGTTTACCACTCTTCACAAAATCGGCTGTTTCCGAATGGGCAAAGCCGCGCCCCTGCAAGCCACTGTACTGCAATCGCAATCCCAACCCGGGAGTAAACCATTTACCGACAGCCACATTCAATGTCGGACTGATACGGTCTCTGAACTTTCCGGCATGGTCGTTGTCACCAAACATGGCTTCGGCACCGCCACCGATAGAAAAGAACCAGTTATCCCAGAAGGAGTTAGTGATCACTTGATATTTGTCTTGTACCTGGATAACTTCGTATCCCGTAATCGTAGTTTGTTGCGCTGAAGCAACAGATGTAACGCCGGCTAAAGCCAGCAGCATTAGAATCTTTTTCATATACCTTAATAGTTAAAGTGGTTATTACAAATCTTCCTATTTATTATTGAAACTATTTAAATAACACCAACGAAACTAAAAGGTTTTGGATAAATGAAAATTTCCGAAGCATTTTCTACAAAGATCCGGAGATACACCTTATTATATATAGCTCCAAAGCTACTTTGACCTATTTTTGTTCCATGAAAATTTTTCGTAGCGGCATAATCAATCTTTCCAGCAGGCGAAGATCGTCCGTGATGATTTCCGCACTTCCCTTCATCTCACGAGTCAACGGCAGCATCTTTCCATAGTTGGTTGTCAACCCATCCGGCAAAGCAATATCGACCACATACATGCCTTCCGCCGTCGGCAGAGGCGAAACACTTCTCACCTCCCCCCTTACATAACCAAACTCCTGGTCCGGATAATTATTCAGACGCAAATTCACACGCTGTCCGACCTTTACTTTACCCGATCCCTGTAAAGGCAGCAATGCCGTCCCTACAGGCAAGGATTCCTCTTTCGGGGCAACCACAAAAACGGTAGCCCCCGACTCCACATACTGATTCACGCTCCACACATTCAGAAAAGTAACTTTTCCTCCGACCGGACTTCGAAGCAGGTAATGTTGTTCCCACGCCGCAAGTTGACCCAACAACTGATCCGTAGCATTTCTCAGATTCACCTCCTGCGTCTGCTGCTCTTCAAACGCCTGTTTTTCCAGATCAAGCAATGCCTCTTCCGATTGCTCTATCTGCATATCTACCTGAGTCAACTGCATACGGGCCGATTCCTTTGACTGAAGACTCTGCAGATAGCGACTGCCGGACTGTTCAAACTCCGTAATAATCATCGCCTTACGATGATAAAGAATCGAATCTCTTGCATATGAGGCATGAGCTAAAGCATATTCTTTCTCTATCAGAAAATATTGCCTCCGAACCTGATCATAATATTTCTTCTGTGTAGCCAGCAATTCTTTCTGTGACTGCAACTTCTTTGCATAATATCCCAACTCTTTCATACGAACCACCTCGGAGAGGGTACTCACAAATCCTGCATAAGCCGACTGTATCTCACCCAGCCGCCAGCGGTCGGTCTCCGAAAGCAGAAAAAGGTTTTTCCCCGATTCCGGTGTATATCCTTCCTGCTTCCACTTCTGCATCTTCCCCTTCAAAGAAAACACATCCACCGCACGAGCCGTATTCTCTATTACACCCAAATTCATATCCGGCTTCACCTCCTGGCCGTTCTGTACATACAGGTCCGCCAATCTACCGGCCGAACGTGCCATTACATAAGATGGAGGCTCCTGTGTACTCACCGTCACCTCCGCAGTTATCACATCCGGATATTTAAACCAATAGCTGCCTGCCACCAACACCACTACGATGATAAACAATACCGTAATGCCACTACGCAGAATCCACGCCGGAACACGGTTCATCACCTCCTGTACCTCTTCACTGCGAAGCTCGATTTCTTTATGTGTGTGCTCCTTTTCCATACCTAACTTCCTAACTCCAGCTGATTCTTCACCAACTGATAATACAATCCTTTCTTCTCTGTCAGTTCCCGGTGAGTGCCCTCTTCAGCCACAGCACCTTTATCCAGCACCACGATCTTATCCGCATCACGAACCGTACTCAAACGATGTGCTACCACTACAACCGTCTTACCCCGATAGAATGTATGGAGGTGTTCCATAATCTCACGCTCGTTATTGGCATCCAGTGCATTCGTCGCCTCATCGAAAAACAGGAACTCCGGATTCTTATAAACCGCACGGGCTATCAGCAGGCGCTGTCGCTGTCCCTGACTGATGCCGTTCCCCTCCATTCCGATCTTCGTATTATAGCCCAAAGGAAGAGAATCGATAAAATCACGGATATTGGCAACCGTCACAGCATGGCGCAAACGTTCCACATCCACCTGTTCCTCACCAACAGCAATGTTGTTCGCAATCGTATCAGAGAAAATAAAGCCATCCTGCATCACCGAACCACTCTTCGCACGCCAGAGATGCGGATTCACCACATCCAGAGGAGTCTCACCTATTTTGATATCCCCCTTATTCGGAGTATAAAAACCGAGCATCAACTTAATCAGTGTAGTCTTACCACTACCACTCGCCCCCACGATCGCTGTCACTTTATGTTCGGGTATATCCAGATTCACATCCTTCAGCACATAGTCACGGTCCGCCCCGTCATAGCTAAACGACAGATTTTCAATACGAATATCACGCCGATCCGGAAGAACCGTCAGTTTTGAAGTGATATCCTGTTCTTCATCTTTCTGACCGTGAATCTCGTTCAAGCGTTCCAGACTGATCTTTGCATCCTGAAGTTGTTGGGCAAAGCCGATAAAAGAGCCGATGGGGCCACTCAGCTGACCGATGATATACGTCAAAGACATCATCATACCCAGAGTCATATCCCCTTCCACAACCGATTTGGCAGCAATAAAGGAAATTACGATATTCGTTGTCTGATTAAAAAACACAGAACCCACTTGCTGAACCTGCCCCAATGCCAGTCCCTTCACGCTGATCTTGAAAAGCTTCACCTGAATGCGCTCCCACTGCCAGCGCTTTTGCTTCTCGCAGTTGTTCAGCTTGATTTCCTGCATGGCAGTCACCAACTGAATCAAACTGCTCTGTTCGCCCGCCGCCTGGGCAAAACGCCGGATATCCAGTTCGCGCCGGTACTTCATGAACACAAGAATCCAGCAGATATAGAGTGAATTGCCTACCAGAAAGATGGCAAGAATACCCAGATTATAATAAGCCAATACAAAAGCAAAAATAAAGAAGTTTACGAAAGAGAAAAGCGTACTGATGGACGAGCCTGTCAGAAAGCTCTCGATGCGTCCGTGGTCACCGATACGCTGCATAATGTCACCGATCATCTTCGTATCGAAATAATGGAGCGGTAGTTTCATCAACTTTGCCAGGAAGTCAGAGATCAGCGAGATGTTGATACGTGTGTTCATGTGAAGCATGATCCAGCTACGGATAAACTCGACCGAAAGTTGCGAAACGGAGATCACCAGCTGTGCAATCAGGATCAGAGTGATAAAGTTCAGGTTACCGTCACGGATACCCACATCCACCAACGACTGTGTCAGAAATGGGAAGATAAGTTGCAGCAAGCTCGCTGTCAGCATTCCCAGAACCAGTTGAATCAGTTGTTTACGATAAGGAGACAAATATTTAAGAAAGAAACGAAGACTGCGACTGCCGGACTCTTCCTCGTCCCCCTTCCCTTGGAATTCCGGGCCCGGTTCAAGCGCAAGTGCAGCTCCTTTCTCTTCTCCATTCACCTTAGTAGACAACCAACACTTTTTAAATTCTTCCTCACTGTACGAAATCAACTGACGTGCCGGATCAGCGATATAGAAACGGTAGCCACTGCGCTTCTTCTTTATATCATAACAGACCACAAAGTGGTTCTGGTTCCAATGCAGGATGCAAGGCAACGGTACGTCCTCTTTCAGTTGCTCCAAAGAGATACGGACCCCCGAAGTACGGAAACCGATGGATTCCGCCGCATCACTGATGCCCAACATGGAAACTCCTTCACGGGTAATAAAAGAACGTGCACGGAGGGTTTGCAGGGAGTAAGTCTTACCATAGTACTTCGCAACCATGCGAAGGCAGGAAGGGCCGCAATCCATAGCGTCCAACTGGAGGTAATGAGGGAAAGAACTTAGCTTCATCATATCTTAACAAAAACAATGACAAGACATTTGAAATTTTATTTAGGATTACTTTCTATGTTCCCTTTAAAACAGCAAAAGTCCAAGTTTTATTTCAATCAAAAAAACAGAATAACAAATATAGTAAAAAAAGTCACTCTAATTACATCTCAGATTATTTATTTTTTGAAATATCTATTTCAAAGACTATCCAAGAAAACTAATTCCCGTCTATATAGCTCAAAGCATATTCAATAAGTTCTCCTAAACCTGCATCTTTTCCCTCTTTTACAGAAAAAGGAATCACTTGATCGATTTTTACTCCATTTGGATAAGTACAATATCCGTCCAAATAATAAGTCCCAATATTTGTATACCTTGTTGCATTACCTGAAGTAAAAGGAGCAACAACCGTATTTCCCCAAACACCTCCTGTCATCATTCCTTTACCAATCACACGCCCCTTTGGAGACGCTCCTATTATACAAGCCAATTGCTCTGCTTTACTCATAGTGCCACCACCTACAAGCACAACAACCTTACCTTTATAATAATCAGGGTTTTGTTTACCATAATAAAACATATTTGGATTTTTACGGAAAATACCGGGATGTTTTAGATCTGCATATGTATAATAAAATAAGCAAGCTGGTTTAGGGTAAAGATAGTCAGCCAATACTTCTGCACTATTTTGATCGAAAGGATACCCCTGCATATCAAATATAATTCCTTTAGAATCTTTAATCGAATCCAATTTCTGTTTTAGTTCTAAACTGGTTATTTGAGAAAGATTAATATAAAAAACCCCATCAGCAACCTCCATCAGCTTCATAGGAGCAGTTCCATCATCAAGAACAGTTCTAGCATATTGCTTCCAATTTCTTATAAAAAGAGTCCTTTCAATACCATGTCTTTTAATATTTAAAGTCACAGAATCTCCATGAAATGCTGTGTAAACGATAGGGATTTGATTTGCATTATCATTAGCGAATTGTAGATATCGATCTTTTTCTTGACGAATAGTAGAAATACTACGTCCATTTACATGAGTTATACAATCACCAATTTGAAGCCCCATATTTACCGCTTCAGCAGTTAAGAATTCAGTGACAAATAATTGATTATCAATCAATTTAACATCAATCGGCAATATTCCATCATCATAGATTCCTTCTCCAAACCCATAAAGATTAGTCTTGAATCCATAGAAAGTTGTATGGGTATCTTTTAATTCACAAGCTAACATTGCACATGCTTTATCAAAGTCATTTAATTTGCGAGCATTAGCAAACAGACGAATATATTGAGGCAGAATAGATAGCCAATGATCCTCTTTTTGTTCCATATAAGGATGAAAATAATACATCATATTCCAAAAACGAAATAAGCATAAGATTCGATAACCATCATCGGAAACCGGAATATTGTCATAATCAGTTTCATTTCGAAAACAGATTAAGCGCTCTTTGCTCTGAGGAGAAAAAGGACCAACAGCATAATTAAATCCACTTCGCTCCAGCTTTTTTATTGCAAATAACTTCTTTTGAAGTTTACTTCCTAACTTTTGGGAATCTTCCAACCAAAGCATTTGAATTTGGGAAATAATAGAGTCATTACACAAGTCATTACTCTCCTTCTTCAATCCGGTAATAGAAGGTATAAAGCGGCATAGATCATTAAAAAAATTATTATTATCAGAATGTAATGTAGCTAAAATAATACGGAATAGCTGGTAATTCCAATCATAATCTCCTTGAGCTATCGAAGGATGATAATACTTTAAAAAGCCCCAAATTTTACAAATTAAAGCAAGTCTATCCACCTCTTCATATGATAGATTTCCTAAATTAATCGGAGTACCATTATCAAACTCATGATCTTTATTAGCCAAAGGCAAAGGACATACCTCATCAATGGGAAGCTCATCAATAAAAACATTCATATCAGCAATCTCCGCACTCCCCTTACCACTTCCATAGATATCCAGTGATATAACAACAGACTTCTGATATATATCATTAGAATAAGGAATAGTACATCTAAACGCGTTCCAATTCCCTTGGGAATTAAGTTCCATAGAATCTCTTTCACTTCCCTGTGTTATAGAGCAATAAGCACCAAATTCTCCTTCTAATTTAATTCTGCCGCAAAAGGAAATAGAATCTCCCGTAGAATACAGCCCTTCAAAAGGATGATAAATCATAAAACGAGTTTCACGATCATTTGATTGCTTAACAAAATACTTTCTACTATTAGTAGGATCCAACTTATACATGGGATTTCCATCTATATAATAGTTCCATGTTCCATGATCCATCATATTAGCAAATGATCTAGTAAAATAATTGTCCAAGCCAATCTTTTCTTGCAAAGTAATCCGGTTTAGCATTTCAAAAAAATCAGACCGAACAGCTTTCTGTGAGAAGACAGGCAATAAATCAATAAACAAAACTATACATAAAATAATTCTACGTAAATTCATAATCAAGAAATAAATTTATTCATAAACTCCATACACATCATGGGATTATTCGGGTATTCTGGAGTGGGTATTCAACTTATAGATAAAATAATGAATAAGAACTCAAAATTATATCTCTTATGACAATATCTATGCCCCACTGATAATAACGGTAAAAATACTAATAAATAGAATAAAATTGAGTTCTTAATCCAATTCACTAACGTTCATATAGATAAAATTTCTTTTATCAAACATATTATCTTCTGAATATCTAATGAAAATCTAAATCAATTATGAAATATACATCGTTTCTATCCATAAAAAGATTCCCAAATACATTTTTAGATAATTATTTATTACAATTACTATTTTAAAAAAGCTATGAGACAAAGAATTAGTCTACGTAGCAAAAATACATCACATATCCGGAATATAATGCGCTTCTCCCGGAATTTGTGAAAAAAATTCCCTGAAAGGATAATTTATCTGTTTCCCGTTCAGAAAATTCAGCAGCAAAAGCATGCCCTTATACTCCCTTTTCTTTAAAACTCTTTCGCAAGCATTGCTCAAATCAAACAAATAGGTTTCTTCTCTGATCCGTACACTTTTATCCCCCGAAGACAATCGAAGCAGGACATACCACGCAATGCCCTCCAGTCCCGTAGCTAAAGAGTAGTCATCCAAACGCCTGACATCATATTCCATCACTTTCTTATCAATCTTATTCCGTTCTTCATTGCCGGCATCTTCCACAAATCCGTACCGGACAAGATATTCTATCCCCCAACCTATGCCAGCCCATCCGAAAGACAGACCGACCGGCATACCCAAACGAACATACTCCATCACTTCATCCAGCAACTCTTCGGCAAATTCTCCAAAAATTCGCGATTCGGCAACATGAGAATAATGAAAAAAGAAAAGACAAGATCCCATCTTTCCATAAAACAGCCCTATGTCAGTTTGTCTGTAGGAGAAATAAAGTGATTTTGCTATCTTTTCTATCTGTGCATCCATAACATTTCTTTTTTAATAACTGACAGGTATTTCATAGTCGAGGCGATAAAGTTCTTTTATCCGTGCTATCTGTTTCTCATCTCTCAGCTCAAACTGAACGGATGTCGCATTCGACCTCTCCTCAGGTATATCAACTCCTTTCTCTTCTAAGAAACAGTTTAATTTACTGAGCGGTACAATACAATCCACCTCTGCAGAAGTATAAAAATCAGATTGCCTGCGTATATGTTCATCCTGCCACAACGGATTTGTCTTCCCCAATTCAAACTCAACAAACGAAAGAAAGCGTTCAAAAGAATGATCCTGATAAAGATTACACATATACATATAACGGTTAAAAGTACGTTCAAGTATAAAATATTTATAAGCAGAAATCAGTCTTTCCACCGGATCCCTCCAAACCGCTACCTTCAAATACGATTTATGCTCCCTTTCATAACCGGACATCTCAGAAACCGGTACCAAAAAACGTTCGGGTTTTACCCGGGCGATATAAAAATGAGTCTGATCTTCCGTATCAGGAATCATACCTATAGACGCATAGATAGCTATGTTCTCCAAAAAAGTGAGTCCACATTTCGAAATAAGGACAAAAGCCATACGATGCTTCTCTACAAGACAAAAATTACATCCGAAGAAGTCTAATGGTGCTTTGTTTAGCATTGCAATATCTTTCATGATATACTACGATTTTCGATGTCCAACATACATACAATAAAGTGATTCAGTTCCCTGCCATAGCCCCTTATCCTTCCATCGTCTGGAGCCGGTCATAGTACAGTTTCATCCTGTTCAGTATCTCCTCACTATACCATCTTCCAAGAGACTCTTGCCGACTGAGTTCCTCACAAACACGAAGCATTTCTCCCGCCCTATCGTACAAAGTTGTATAAGTTCCGTCCGGATGTAATGTACAGGCAGTAGAATATATTTGCAACAGCCTCACATAAAGCGCTTCTTTTACCTCTCTATGTTTTTTCTCAAACAAATGTTTACGGCTATATTCCAGTAACTTCTCAATAATCAATTGAATGGAAGCAATCCGCCTACCCGCTGCTGTCGCTGTCATAATCGATCCTTCCCGTTGCCGGTAATAATAAAAATCAATATCGGCAACCGTCATTTTCTGAGCGGTTGTCAGCACCTGCGGAGTCCATAATTCATCCTCATGAATCAGCCCCGGCTCAAAGCGAAAACCGTTTTGCTCAATAAAATCTCTCCGATATAAATAGTTGTACACCATAGGGACATAACATCTGCAATCCATCACTCTTGAGAAATACGTACTTCCAGACACCACGGTTCCCGCCGCAAACAACTCCCTGCTCCTTCTTTCCCAACTTCGCACCTGCCCATCCGGATGTACCGCCAATGTATTTCCTGAGACAATGTCTGACCGGGTCTTCGCAGCTATAGTACAAAGCACCTGCAAAGCATTCTCTGCCAGCCAGTCGTCACTGTCCAGAAATGCCAGATAATGCCCGGATGCATGTTCTATTCCGGTATTCCGTGCAGCAGAAAGTCCTTGATTCGCCTGTTCCACATAAACGCAACGAGCATCCTTACCCGCATACTCCCGCAGCAACTCTCCGGAATTATCCGTCGATCCGTCGTTCACCAGAATGATCTCAATATCCGTCAAAGTCTGCTTCTCCAAAGAGTGCAGACATTCCTCCAGAAAAAGTTCCGTATTATAGACCGGAACCACCACCGAAACTACCGGTCTTTTTACCTCCTTCATATCCCTCTCAATTTTAGTTCGTGTATTTTTTGGCAAAGCCTGGTTAACGGATTACTCCGGACTTGCTCTAACTTATTTGTGAACGACAATAATAAAGGGCGCTTCCTCCATGCGTGAAAACGTTCATACAATGCCTCGTCATCATAGCATTGATTCATAAAAGCAGCTACTCCCTCAGGAGAATCAAAAGCCGACACATCCAGAAAGCAATTTTCTCCCGGAGCAAACTCCCGGATATTGGGAGCTCCCAGATAGACCGGAACAGTACCGGCCAACAAAGGATTGAAAAACTTTTCCGTTACATAATCCTTCCCTATCGCATTCTCAAAACTTATTACGAACTGATAATCCCCAATCACACTAAGAAGTGTATCCCGCCCCCGGTCCTCAACAGGTAATTCACAATTATGGTATAGTTTCCCATACGAATCGATGTCGGTATACTGCATCAATTGCTTAAGATACTCTTGCCGGTGACTCCGGTTCATATCGCTCGAGATAAACATACATGCCTTCTTATAAGGCTTTTTCCTCCGTGCCACAACCAGCATCTTCCCATAATCCGGTTCATAATAAGGATACACAATATCATCCTCCTGATGATACCCCATCCACAAATCAAAACTCTCTCTGAACTCGGGATCCTTGGTCCAACTATAATTCTCTTCACATTCCAGATTCCATCCCACCCAAATCTGTCCTTCCCGCTTATCGATTTCATCCTCCATCACCGAAGGTAAATCGGGCAAATGGAAAACCACGGCATCCGCCTTTGAAAGGAGGTTGCGATCAGTCGTTATCACACAGCCCTCGGGTAAGTCCTCCTTCCGGAACTCAAGTGGAAATCCCCACATCGTATTATAAAAAAGAATCAATATATCCATCCACCATCTATCTTTTATCAAGCTGCGAAACACATTTATCTGCCACTACTCGTCCTCCCCCTTTCAACATCCTCCACGGAATCCTTCCTTTACCCGTCATAAAGAAATAAGCGAATACCGGTTCCGCCCAACGTACGGTAACAAAAGGTTTATATCTCTGTTGTAAACTCCTGTACGACAGCTTCACAAAGGTCCCCAAAGGTATAAACCGCTCCGGATGTTTCCGGTAAGACTGCCGATAGCCCTCTTCATGTTCCTTCATCAGGGCACGCAAATGAAACCAACAAAAACCGGCATCCAATATTTCATTCGGACAACACATCACCTCCAGCCCCCGATGACGGCCATCCGGCTTCGTTTCCGTCACATACCTGAATATCCGGTCCGCAGACACCTCAAAAAAGAAAGTATCACGCACGCCATTAAACGGAGGGAGTATCTCTTTGCTATCAGGCTCCGGATGTTCCTGCCCCAACCCTACCATCCACTCCCGGTCTTTCCGGAACAAGTTAATGCCCGACATCGAGACAGGCACTTTATACCGGATGATCATCTTCTCCAGATAAGAAGCATACAACGCATGCGTCCACAACGCAATTCGTTCCAGCCACCTGAACGGTCGCATCTCTATACGGTTGAAAGAGTCCAGATAAGCCCGATACAGGTTGTAAGAGATGCATTCCGTCACGTTGAACCGCACTTTTTTATCAGAACGGTAAGCATCACAGATATGTTTCAGCCGATCCGTAAAATAAATCTGATCGGCATCGATCTTCACTGCGTACCGATAGCTTGCTTTCGACAATGCATAGTTGCAATAACCTGCCAGCGTATGGATAGAGTCGGGCGACAACAGCTTTGCCTTCTCAAACTCCTCATCATCCAGATCGATCGGATATACAGACGGCTGATACTCAAAGACCCTGATTTTATCCGGATATTGTGCCGCCTTCTGCCTGAGAATCTCCGGCGTACGATCCGTACAATCATGATAGACAACTATCAACTCATCCAATCCGTCGATACACGAATCAATGCACATCTCCAAAAAATCCTCACAATTCTTACAACGCAATAACCCCGATACCCCGACGGGCCGTTCGCGTGTCAACGTATCCGTATCAACCACATAAATCTCCTTCAAAGTAACAGGAGGCATTTTTTCTTTAATAAACCCGACCATATTCCGGAGAGTTTCTTCTCCTGTTGCCTGAAACCACAGAGGTTGCCCCTTCTCCATCCTCTGTTCAAAATCTCCATAATTCTCCAGTATCCGGGACAAACCGCCGATCAACTCCTCTTTCGTTTTCGCTATCATCCCCAGCCCCTCGGCTTCCACATCCGGAGAATACCGCGATCCCTCGGTCGGATCGTACACCAACGGGACAGCACCATGCGCTACTCCCTCCATCAAAGAAGAAGAATAGTGTGCCACCCCTACCCGTGTGCGGGCAAATACCTCTGCCAGCTTTCCATCCGTTACCATTTCTATATTGGGAATCTGCTCCCATTCCATGCGTACCTCCTCACCTATCCTGAACTCAGGATGTTCACGCACCAGAAACCGCCGGGCGGGAAATTCCGCAGCAACCGTCCCTATCAGACAGATCATCTCTTGAAGATACCTTTTGTCACTCAGAAAAAAAGGTCCCTGCAAGAAAAAAGTAACACATTCCTTTTTCGTTTCATTGCGTGGTTCCACCTGATACATATAGCCCGTCGGAACAAAGTCCGGCAGCGGATTATGCTTCTCCCACAAAGTCCGGAAACCTTCCCCCCACATCAGATAGTACCGGTAAGGCATCCTCCTGAAAGCAGCGTGCATCAATGACGGCCATCCCTGCTGGATACACAAGGTCGGTATTCCATAATCACGCCCTATGGTGGCAAGCAATAACTGCTGGTAATGGCAGCCTTCCAGAAAAATCAATCCTTTAGGTTGCAAGATCCTCATCAATATATCAAATGTATTCGCATATTGAAAAATCAAGGGGAACCACTCTTTCAGAAATGGATTAATCAACGGAGCTGTTTTGGTAAATTCAAGAGTAATGGCCGTTACAAAGTCCGGCAACTCCGTTTCATCCGGAATCTCATATTCCGACAAGAGCAACACCGGTTCTTCCAGACGTTCAATCAACGGAGTCAGATAAGCCAATTGACGGGCATTATAAATATAGATCACCAACTGCCCGCCATAAGGTGCCAGTGCTTCATACCATTCATGGTCGTAGATTTTGTATTCCTCTTCCTGTCGCCCCCATTCTTCCACCTGCTTATCTGCCAGTATCTCCTTTACGCTACCCAATGCTTCCCCACAGCTCTTTCCTTCTTTACGTAACCGGTCGTACTCCTCTCTATGCCAAGTGAACTGCCAGAATAGTAAATTGATCAAAGGCACGCCCACATCATGCCCCCCTATTTTCAGCCAATACTCTTTTTCCTCCCTCAAATGGTTCACGTAGTCAGACAGCACCCTATCCAGCACCTCATAATACTCCACATAATAGTCCTGTCTATCCATATCTTTTTTTATTAAAGCCCGGTTTCAATATAATGTTCAGCCTGTCTCCAGTCCGCTTCTTCATCGATATCTATCATCCCTGCAGGACCGACCTCCACCACCTTCACAACTCCCGAAAGAAGCTGCCCAGAGTCCAGTATCCTCCCCACCGTAGAAGCATAGAAAGCTCCCGACTCTATCAGAAAACCTTTGTACTCCTGCCGGCGAGGTTTGGTTTCGAATGAATAGTCCAAAGGTCTCCCCTCATCACTCCAACGAAACTTCTTCAAACGGCAACAAGCAACATAGGAATCCGCCTCACCCCTTTTCATCTCTTCTGCAAGCCCCCTTAGTTCTTGTGCAGTCGTAAAAGGAGAAGTAGCCTGTAACAAAATAAAATCATCATTCCGGTCCGGCTTACAAAAATGGAAAAATTCCTGTACAACTTCCAGACTGGAAGCCTCATCCCTTGCACTCCACTCACTGCGCCTGAATATCTGTACAACTCCTTTGTAACGGCCTCGTATAAGACTTTCCATTTCATCACAATTTGTCGCTACACATACCTCGTCCGCTATGCCGGAAGCAAGGACGGTATCGATAATCCAACATACCAGAGGTTTGTCTCCCAGCATACGCAGGTTCTTACCGGGGATACCTCTACTCCCTTTGCGAACCGGAACGAAACAGAAAGTACGATTCATAAGCTATTATCATTTACGGTTTCACATGACAGAGGTTCGGTTTTCCAATAGCCAATTCATAATTAGAGGGCGAAGGACACAGCCATTGGTAAATGCAGTCACAGCAAGGATAATCATTTCGTATTTTCCGCCATGCTGTATTATCAAGCATTTCTTTGTTAACAATATCAATCAAACTATCTTTATAGATATTTCCCAAAACTAAACTATTCAAATTAGCATATACGTCTCCATTAACAGAGATTGATAACGAACCGAAAAAATGTGAATTCATTTTTTGATGAGCAAAAATTTGGCTCATTGAGTATTGAGATTGCAGGATATCCCCTTTATCCATATAAACATATTTTTCAAAATAATCCAAATTACATCTTACATAGGTAGAATGTATTGAATAGTCATTAATAGCATATTTATGTACAATCTCCTCCGCCTTAGCATATTCATCTATTTGCGTAACATAAAAATGAATCTTTATTTGTAAATCTCCTAATAAAAAGATACAATTTCGCAGTAATTCTTCTTCCATGGGAAAAGGAACAATTACATCATAAAAAAAATCTGAATCTAAGATTTTATTACCCACAAAATCAGCATAATGACTCCAAATATGAATTTGACCTTTAAAACCTGATAATAAAAAAGGAATATCATTATAATTAGGATACTTCCAAATATTTCCACCAAATAAATTCAACCGACCTACCACTCCATATCGAATTTGTGCTATAATAGACTTCAAAGCAGAGATATCAAGAACTTGAGACGTCTCTGTTTCTGCTACGCGACAGCACAAATTTTGCTGTGAATATTTACTGCAATATAAACAATGATGATCACAAACATTATAAAGAAAAACATTTATTTCTAACAAATTAAACAAAATATCTTCTCCTATACCCCTATCTTCTATTTGCTGTAATTTATCCACATCACATTGTAAATTAAGAATAGGCATCATTTGTATCGGTTTATCGGGAAAAGATACCACATCTATAACACCTCCCATTTCCTTTGACACAAAATCAGATATAAAATTTGAGTAACATGGCTCTGTCAACATTTTCCCTTCACAAAACACCGCACCAAGATTATCTCTTTTATGTAACTGTCGTAATAGCCCTATTACATTCTCATTTTCCACCTCTAAATACTCCCAATTCTTAGTATTATATAATAGAGCCTTCTTACCCTTTATACAACAATATACATAAGGCGCAATTACCAGCCAATAATTCTTATCTACTTGAAACATATTATACCCTATTTTATTCAACCATCACATTTTCCATAATTCGATAATATTCTTCCGGATGCTTTCTTAGAAAATCTATTTGTTTTGTTTTATAGATTTCAAAAGCTTGTTTACTAGTAAATCCATAGCAAACAGGACAAGTATCCAAGTTATTAAGATTGAAAATACATTGTATACAAGATTCTGCTTTGTAACATTTACTACATTGATTTTCCATTTTAGCATAATAAGTATTATACTTATCTGCAATTGCTTCTAAATCAAGTTCAACACCGCTATCTGCCGTTACCTTTCCCAATGCAAATTGTTGTCCTATGCGTTCGCAAGGTAAAATCTTACCAGTAACAGTGACAAACATTCTTTTACCAAAAGGGATACAAGTACCGGTAGGAATTGTTTTTTTAGGTTTACCATATTGCAAATCAACATAACTTCGAAAAACAAACCCACTATACTGATGGAGAAAATTGGTAAGAGTCTGATAAGTAGCTGATTTTAGAAACATATCCTGCTCTATTTTTTCATAATTCTCTGCTTGGTGTAAACTTTCTTGTGAATTACGATACGTTTTTTGGAAAAGTTCTACCTTATCCGGTCGAATCCCCATATTATTCAACTCTCCAATACTGGGTACTTTATTGTAACGAGTTTTAAAGAAGTGATAAATAGAAGTAACCGAATTACGATTATGCAATACAGCATTAAAATTCACTTTTCTTTCAAAGAACTCAGGGTATTTATTTCGTAAAACATCTATATTTCTGATAATATTGGGATATGCAGGATCACCCACCTTATTCACTCTATAGGAAGTGCCATATTCATCACCATCCAAACTGATAAGCAAATTGAAATCATGTGCCACCAAAAAATCCATATGACGTTCAAGCAACAAAGCATTCGTTGTCATTGAAAAAGTAAAATTGCGATATTGGCAATGCAGTTTTTCAATATACGTCACCACCGATTCAATAAATGGCATATTTAATAAAGGTTCTCCCCCATAGAAACTGATATATACGTTACGTTTAGCTGACGTATTATATTCTGAACCCCATAAATCAACTAAATAATCAATTAATTTCAAAGAAGCGGACAAACTAATTGTGCTATTTTCACGCTTATCATAATCATTATAAAATTCACCATACGCACAATACTTACAACACAGATTACAAGCATCTGTCACTTCAAAAGTCAGCTGACGCAGGTTAGCTAATTGATACTTAATATCATCAACTGTAATATATTTTTTTTTCATCGATTATATTAAATTTCTTTGTTTTGCCATTTCTATTACAAAAGAAGACAAACTGTATTCAACGTTATCATATACACAAGTAAGCTGTTTACAATTTATAAGTGCATCGTAATTTTTTTGTATACATGGTCCCATACACAAAGGTAAAACTCGACAATTTTCACAACGTTCATTCTCAAATGTAGCCTTTACAAACATCTTACTCAATATTCCATCGTTCCAATCAATTTCTCCAGATTTTAACAAATGGCCAAGAGTTAGTTCTTCCCCATAATCACGTGCTGTACATTTAAAAATTCTACCATCGTAATTGACAACATAATGATTGATACTATCCGCATAACAACACTTATATCTAAATGGCCTATATGCCCAAAAACGCGAACGAAAACCAGCCTTCTCAAATTCAACTTTTGCCTTCTCTAATAACTTTCGCATTTCTTCTGTACATGAAATCTGCCACACTCTCTGAAAATCTACAGTAATGCACTTTATACTTTTTTCCGTAAAATCATTTATTATATCTTTTATATTCTTCAAAGTTTGTTTATCATAATTAACACGCAAACAAATTGAAACATCTGGAATCACCTCAGAAAGCAAATTAATATTGTCAACCACATCTCTATAAGTACCATGTTTATCAGAATAACGTTTAATCAGGTTCTGGCGGCACTCATTACCATCAATAGATATCTGAAAGAAATCAAAGTTCATGTCCTTCATATATCGAATTCTATCTTCACTCAATAAAGTAGCATTAGTAGTAATTTGTTGCCTAAATTTCACATTATTCTGTAATAAAATTGGGAATACTGAATCTGATATCTTTTTGATTACTTCATCAAAATACATTAGGGGCTCTCCACCAAACCAATCCAATAAAATTGAATTTGCTTTTTTTTGTGTCACTAATAAATTAATGTGCTTAATCAAATTATCAACTATTTCATCGCTCATTCGTTCTCTATCATATTTTGCCCCAGCATAGGCAACAGAACAATACCAGCACTTTAAATTACAATCTAAAGTCGGATTTATTGTAAGATGATAATCCCGATTCATAAATATACATCGCTTATTTTGTAATTTCAAATACGCCAACTCATCAAAATCTGGACTTATAATAAATCCTGACCTCTGAAAAGCAGAATACAATTCAGGAAATTTCTGTCGAAATGTAGGCAAATGTTCCATCAAAGTCTCAATTATAGAATAATCCTTAAGACTAATTGGTAGTATCCTGTTAGTAAGCGAATTATAGAGCAGGATTCCATTATAGTATTCTATTTCAATATTGTATCTACTAGCTTTATCATTCATATCATTACCTATCTAATATTATTATTTCATTCAATCACCTTGAACCTCTTTTTTATCAATAACCACCGGTATCTTATAAGATTTACCTTGACGGACAATATCGTATATCAATGTGTCTTGCCGGCTTAGCTCCGCATCCTCTTCCAAAGAGATCATTTTAATAGGAATTTCATTTATAGCAATAATTTCATCACCTTCTAACAAACCAGATTCTTTAACATAATTCCCCTCATAATCGGCAATTTTAGTAATAATAATTTTTCCATGGCTATTCATACGGGATGACATGTGAAATCGTTTCTTCCGAGGGTTGACCACTCGTTCGTAGTTCTTTATTGGCTGCAAACCTAATCTTTGTGATTTCATGTCGAAAAAAACATTAAATCTTTTAAGTAAATTCAGACCAATAAGATAATCACAAGGTACTTGATTAGGTTGATCAAATATATAAATCCGCAAGGAATCGAGTTGTATGCCACCAAACAAAGTAGCATTTACATTATGATGACTATAATATCCAGATGGTGCCTGCGTCCAAACGGCATTCTTTTTCTTAGAAAAAAAGGACAATTCAGAAGCTTGAGCCATCAGAGCTATGTCTTGTGGCATACCTGTATCTACAAGATAAGTATGAGTAAGCATCAGTGTGTCTCCATCAGCACATCTAATATTTAAAGGCAGATTAACATAAAAAAGTGAGCTTTTATCATTTCCTCTTACAAAAGGAATCAGAATACAATTCTTAGGCATAATAAAATCTTGAAATGAATGGATAGCCATATAATTATGTTCAAAGTTAAACTCCCATATATTAACAGTATCATTTTGTGGAATATTAAACAAACCATCTGATTGAGTACCTCCCATGTAATCTCTCCAATTATAAACTAACATTTTATCATATATCAAATTGGAATTCCCTACTTTTATAGTCGGAACAATTGTATACATAGATGCGGGCATACGTAATACAGACCATGCACACCCATATGGAGCAATAGTGTCAGGAGACAAATTCGATAAGATAGAAGGGTGAGCTGAACAAAAAGTAGAGTCAACAATAAAAGCTCCCAAAGAAGCCCCACTATCAAATGCCAAATTTGAAACAATGCTATCATTAAATAACACGGGAAGCACTATCTTTCTATCTAAAGAATCAATTGTAAAGTAAGTTCTTGCATCTCTTTTATTCCCTTTGGATATTTTCGTACAACTACCTAAAACAGTAGCTTGCAAAAAAAGAAAAACAATACACTTTATCAGCCCATTGCCTATAATTAACTTCATATTCTTTAATTTAGCTTTCCACAAGAGTAATACTGCTGAAAGTTAATTTCAGCAGTATTACAAAATAAAGGACTACGCTCAATTGTTCATACAAACAAATATAAACGCCCAATCAATTATTTTCATATACCACACGAGTGTCCTTGAGTCGCCCCACAAAGAGCATCTTGAGGCATAACAGGAAAATCCGGAAATTTCGGAAATTCCGGTTTGGGGTCAGTAGTAGAACAACATGGATGAGAACCATCTGATGTATACCCATGAGCATTATTGGCACTATCATTAGCACTAGTACTAGAGCCACCGGGTTTACCTTCATAATTGCAACCACATTGGCAGCACCCAGGAGTACCACCTCCCAAAACACGACACATCTCACGCTCATTCAATTCAGCTTTTGAAGCTTCATTCAGTTTCAGTTTTCTTAATTTCATACTTTAATCATTTTAAAATCAATATTTAATGTTCTTCGTAAAAATCACATAGATTTCCAACGTTACAGGTATTTGTTAGAACGAAGAAAAAGAGCCAAACAAATACCTTAGTAACTCAAATTATTTTTCCCCAACATCCAGATTGTGATGGGAAAAATAAAGCGTAAAACATAAGTCAACTCTCTCATATACATTCTTTTTTAATTTCTATTTTGAATCTTCACAAGATCACCACATAATAGTATTCAAAAAACTAAATCAAAGACATCAATTTATTCTTAACTATAAAAAGACTCAAATGCCATCCTCATTTTTTCTAATGAAAAAGCATCTTTATATCGACACCTATTTAACTTACCAACCTCTCTCGCCCAACAATCATCCGTTACCATTTTCAATAAACATTTCGAAAGTTCTTCAACTGATAACCTTAATTCATTTTGATCTTCCTTTAATATCAATCTGCACTCTACATTTTGATGATGAATCATTTCACTCAATCCTGTGGTATTAGTGATAATTAATGGTAATCCATGCATCATCATTTCTATGGCTACATAACTGCATTGCTCATGAAAAGACGGCATCACTCCAACATCTGCAATTTGATAAAATTCATATAATTTCTGTTTACTAATTTTCCCTATAAAAGTAATCCTACTCCAAATGTCTGCAGACATCTGTAAATACCTACTATAATTCCCGTCTCCCACTATTAACAAACGAGTGTTCGAACTCTTTTTTATCACCTTTGCGAAAGCTTCTATCAAATAGTCAATCCCTTTTATATCATCCAAACGCCCTACAAATAGAATTAATTTCTCCCCTTCTCCAAAAAATAAATCTCTTTTTCTTTGCATTCTCTCCACTTCACCCAAGAAGATAGCCTGATCAATTAAACCGTTGTATATCAACGTTAGTTTACATTCTTCAATTCCATAAAATTCATTCAGCAACATTTTAGTATATTGAGCCAAGCATATTATTCTATCTACTTTTCTGTAAAGAGATACTTCTTGCTTATATTCGTCATATATGTATTTTTCTTCCTCAGTTCTATCGTTCTCAGCTTTATCCAAAACGGTTTGTAACCTCTTTATATTCCCTTTCAAAGTGAAGCACCAGTTCAAATAATGTAAAGTCAACACAAATTGGCTGGTAGGATATATTTTCTTCAACAAGTCAACCAATGGTTCATGATGTAAATAATTAAAATGAAATACATTATCTTCACTTGAATCAACATACAATGCCAACAAGAAAGCAACACTTCTATAATATCGTTGAATTTCTTTCTCACTCCTCCAATCATACACTTTAGGAAAAGTTAGATAACGAACATTATTATCTTTTTTTTCAGTCAGTATCCCATCCTCTGAGTTCATACTAACTACAGTCAAACGCAAAGAATCAATACTGCTAAGACAGTTTATAACTTGAATTATATATGTCCCAATACCATATTGTGCCGCACGGCTATCACTATTTATCAAATATATATGCCTCATCGCAATAAGTATTTTAATCCTTCAACCCACAACAAGGCTTCTTTCTTCTCTCCGTCAGTTCTCTGTGACGTTATCTTTCCCAGAACAACGAGATACCAATCATCTATTTGTTTACCCACTAAATAGTCTAACAATAAAGAAATTCCAGGATGGCAGACTTTATTCGGAACATTCTCACAAACACCTCTTAAATCATCCAAATACATCTTATCGAATGGTTTCTGCAAATATCTCTCAGATGACAATAAGCGTATTAACACGTACCACGCCAACCCTTCTATCCCCGTATCAAATGAATAGTCTTTTACACGTCGTAAGTCACGTTCAATTATTTTATTATCAAGTTCTGTTAAGATATCATTAGAATCGCATTCAACAAATCCTTTCTGCATAAAATACTCTAATCCCCATCCAATTCCTAATAAGCCATTTTGAATTCCCCATGGAGTATCTATTCTAATATCATCATACACATCCCCAATCAGTTCATTTGCATAGTCACTATAAAGCGAATCTCCACAAAAATGAGCATAATGAAAAAAGAAAAGTGAAATGCCTATTTTGCCACGCAATAGCCCTAAATCCTTACAACAGGCACTATGTAGTATCTGATAATTAGCTATTTGTCTCAATAATTGTCCATTCATCTCAACTATATTTTTACCAAGATTTAACATATGCACGTAATTCATTCTGACCCATGCTACAAACTTTTATAAATTCCATTCGATTAATAAAAGCTAACTTTTCTATAGAATATCTGGAGTTCTCTCCCCTAGGATGCCATAAGTGGTATAATGGTCCTCCATTTGTCCAATGTACAGATTCTCCCAATATTTCCATCCTTCGAATACGCTCAGCATCTTCAGGTCCCCAACTGATAAAACGTTCATTATCTCCCCCAGATCTCAAATACTTTTCACGATCTACAACAAAAACTCCCCCACAGGAAGGACGCCACATCAAACGAGCATACATATCATCATGCGAAACTAAATGATCATACCTTTGTCCAGAAAGTATATATGCTTCACTTTGTTTTTTTGAAAGCATTTTTACCACTCCATTATATGGTATACTCATCACATATTTTCGTTCTATAATTGCTTGTATTGAGACCTCCAACTGCGACAAAGAAAATATAATATCAGCATCCCAAATAGCAACTATAGGAGTAGAAATTTCTCTTAATAATAAGTTAACATACCTCGTTTTGTGATAAACTAAATTTTCATCACGTTCATAAGTATAAGTAATTTTACTACAGATATCATCAGGGAACTGACACTCTTCACTTCCTGCATCCCAAACATGTACCCTCATCCCAGACGAGGATATATAGTGTAATAAGGCTAAAAGATTTCTCTTCCTCTCCCAACTGTCTATCCTCACAGGAATTCCAATAGTAATTTGCTCCAAATAACTCATAGATTGTACCTATTCATACATTTTTCGATTAGAACTGATACTTTTGTCCGATAAAAACCTGTAGGGTATAAGTCAAACAAAAAATCAAGTAAATCATCAATAGATTCGTTTGTATATTCCAATCTTTCCTCCAACCAATCAATCAAATAAATAAGATACTCTTTCAGGAAAGCACTTGAAACCGTATCACCTTTCAAAAATGTTGGAATAATCCTAATTAGAATATATCGTCCTAAACCTACAATTCCGTTATTTAATGAAAGTCCCGACATACCATAGGCATGTATACAGCGTGCAGCACATTGATCTATATCCTTTAAGACTTCATCAGCATCACCTTCCATATAACCATTTTGAATCAGATATTCAATCCCCCAACCAATCCCCCATAAACCACTACCAAAAGAAATAGGTATAGACGAATCAAGATGTTCATAAATCTCATCAAGGAGTTCACAACCAACATCTCCACATGTCAACTCGCCGGAAAGGCGTGCATAGCGAAAAAGAGCAATGGCGATCCCCATTTTTCCGTTAATAAGTCCGAGGCAGGACGTTCTACGTCCTACCTGAATAAGATCCTCTATAGGTAAATACCCTTGACCAGATATAAATATCTGATTTTGCATATTTATATAGAGTTACTTAGGAGAATCTATGGGATCTTCTTCAGAAGCTTTTATACTAGCAATCCAAATCCATTCACCATTTATTTCAACCCATACTCCTCCACCTTTAATAACCTGCATTTCATCTGTTGTTAATTTATCCATAATATTTGTTTTTAAGATTTTTTCAAAGGTCACAAAAAGCAGACATATTTACATCACGTATCTCACGAAAAACAAACCATTATGTTAATAAATACAAATTTAAAAACAATCACTTAAAGTTTACAATAATTCTTTCCATAAAAATCAAATACAAAAACTATCTTTACAATATGAGAAAAGCAAATATAAGATGAAGCAAAAAATAGTAATCTGCGTCGTAACCATTGGCACCTTGGCTATCCTAATATTACAAGGATTTTGGCTTATGAATATGTACACACAATATCGCAAAGATGTAAGCGAACAAATGCTATCAAAATACCAATTAGCTATAGAATTGGAACTAGGAATGCGTTCCTCTGCCAAAGCCAAAGAACAAATGTATGAATTTACTCCTAAAAAAGTAATTCCTACAAAAAAGCTACATGAATATACAGGGGATACCATTAAGCTAACAGATGCAATTCAGCAAAACGTCGGTAATAACTTTGCCGAAATATTCAGCCAAATTTATCAAACCATATTAATAACAAAAGGAAAATTCATCAATATCAACGATTTAGATTCAATTTACGAACAAGAACTTAAAAAACAGAAGTTACAAACGCAACATGTATTCATACTTTACAATAACGAAGGACGCTGCATCTCCTTTTCAGGAGACACTTTACAATTTGCAGAAAATACCCATATCCTAAGCGCAATACAACCTATTGGAGCAAAATCACTACAGAGCCTAAAACTATTGGTAAACTTACCCCCCAACTTAATATTAGACCGAATGGCCAGTGCACTCATTATTTCTTTTCTACTGGCTATCCTTATTATAGCATGTCTACTATACCAATTAATTATCATTAGAAGAAGAGACAATTTATTATATAAACGCGCTGCCGCCATTAATGGGGTTATTCACGATTTAAAGTCACCTTTAAATGCCACTTACGCTATATTGCTTTACTTTGCACAAGTTGAAGAAAATAAAGATAAACTAGAATTATTAAAAAGCGGAAAAGCACGCATTAAGCGATTAGGAAATATTATTGAATCATTACTATTAGTGGCCAAAAGCCAGAAACAAGAGATAGTTATAAATAGAAAGGAAATAAATATAATCCAAATTATTTATAAGGTTATCGAAGATATCAAATTGTGCTTTATCAACAAACAATTCAATATCAAAGTCAACAATCACCTAAAAGAAACTAATATTTATGTCGATGAAATTGGAATTAGTAGTGTGTTTACCAATTTGATCGAAAATGCATTAAAATACTCCGATAATAATACTCAAATAGATATAACTCTATCAGCATCACTCAGCGAATTATACATTGACATTAGTGATGACGGATATGGAATACCCGCAAAAGAGCATAAAAAAATATTCAATCAATTCTATCAAACTCCGAATTCGCGGAAAAATGATGGTTATGGAATTGGCTTAGCATACGTAAAAAAGATAATTGAAGCACACCATGGAAGCATCAGCCTAAAGAATAATTCCCAGAAAGGAACAACTTTTCTAATAAAATTACCAATCAATTAATAATTAATATATGAAAAAGAAAATTCTATTAGTAGATGACGATGGACTTATAACCCAAACATATACTTATATACTGAAACAAAATGGATATGAGGTAGAATCTTTGAACTCTTTAAAAGAAATAAAAAGTTTAATAAATGAATGGACACCGGATATTATAATATTAGATGTGAAAATTGGCAATAAGAATAGCATCGACTTTTTGCCTGAACTTAAAAAGATACTTCCACAAGTCCCGGTGATATTCATTTCATCACATACACAAGGATCTGAAATAAAAAGAGCCATAGAAGCAGGAGGAGAACATTATATCAAGAAGCCTCTCGATATTGATGAATTAGAAGCCTATATAAACAAACTACTACCAAATCCACAAGAATGGTTTCTGACCAAAGAAGGGTATAGACTAAATTTAATCACACGAGACTTTTTTTTCAAAACAGCAAAAATCGCCAGGTTCTCAAACAAAGAAGTTATCCTATTTAAGCTATTATACTTAAATAAAGGAAGAGTGCTAAGCCGTAATCAAATAATGGACGAACTATGGCCCAATGGTAACGGTGGTATAGACGGTAGCCTCAATAATCTAATCTCAAGTATTCGTAAGTATTTAACAACATACGGGTATCTTACAATAGAGACAATAACCAACGAAGGGTATTATATAAAATAATAACCTCGATAAATCAACTCATTAATAAAAATCTATTTATGAAATACACAAATAAAAAAATATCAGTCATACTACATGTACATAACAGTAGCAAACAGACAAAAGCTTCCATCAAAAGTATATTATCACAATCTTTTAGTGAATTTGAATTTATTATCATCACTACTCCTTCTAATAAAAAGATTAATCAATATATTCAAACCTGCAATGATGAACGCATTGTTATCCTAAACACCACACAACATAGTAACTATTATACATCTCTCAACCACGGAATAAAACGGGCAAAAGGAAAATATATAACAATAATAAGAAGTAACCATATAGCTCTATCCAATAAACTTCAAATTCAATACGACTACTTAGAGCAGCATAATGAATTAATAGCCGTAGGATCCAATTTCTACAATAAAGATAATAAACTTATAAAATACACACCAGTATCACACAGTGATATACAAATTCATTTATTAAAGAATAACCATATTTCAATCTCCTCACTAATGATAAGGACAAACATAATATATAAACTTAGGGGATACAATGAAGTATACAAACATTCTGCAGATTACAACCTGTATTGCCGCTTAGTAGAAGCCGGAAAAATAGAAATTCTCACACTTCCTCTAAGTATACATGCATATTATGAAAAAAGAAATATAATAGAAGATTACCACATTCGAAAACAATATCAAAAAACATTCACTAATAAATATAAAGTAGAAAATCAATTCCCAATAATGGAGAGTGATCTGGGATTTCCTAAAATGGGTAGAATAATCGGACTGTATACATTTACACAATACACGTCAAACCATAAATATGCGAAATTGGCAGATACCTTAATCGATAAATTGTTCAACAATATCACTACAACACTTCCTCTTACATTAGAGTATGGATTATTAGGTATTGGCTGTGGAATTATCTATTTATTAAGAAATAACCTAGTCGAAGGAGAAGAAGATGATATTTTATCTCAAGTTGATGATTCCATGGTCCATGAATTACTTTATCAAAGCAGTAATAAAAAAATAGACTGGTATGGAATTATGCGATATTCACGTTTAAGATTACAAGGCTACAAAGAAAGTAAAAATAGAATCATATTTCAACAGCACGTTATCTATGCAATAGATAGTATGATGCGTAGAATAAACAAACAAAAATTAAATAAATCCATAAGAGCAGAACTCTATGAACTCTATAAAATGAAAATATATCCAGAAAAGACTAAAGTTGCTTTTAAAACAGATATTAATAACCAAGTAATATCAACGATACAACTTAAACCATTATCAGCATGTGAAGGTACTACTTTTATCATCCCAATTCGAATTGATTCTGATGAAAGAAAAAGAAATTTAGACATGGTACTAAATGAATTATCCAAAATACAGAATACGAGGATCATTATTACCGAAGGAGATTGTACTCCTCGATACATCCCGCCTCAAATAGCCAATGTCACATATCAATTCGTTAAAGATACCAACCCAGTATTTCATCGAACCAAATATTTAAATCTAATGTTAAGAATTGCACAAACAGAAATTATCGGAATCTGGGACGCGGATGTTATAATCCCACAAAAGCAAATACTCATCGCAATCAATGCCATTCGTGAGTCAAAAGCTATTCTAAGTTTTCCATATGAGGGAAATTTTCATATGATCCCACCTCAAACAACTATCAACTTTATTACAAGCCGTTCTTTTAGTCTATTAAAAAAAGAATCTCAAAATCTATTACCTCAAGGTTTATATGCTGTAGGTGGAGCTCTATTTGTAAACAGGACGGCATATCTAAATATAGGAGGAGAAAATGAAAAATTCTATGGTTGGGGGCCGGAAGACGCAGAAAGGGTAAAACGAATAGAAATATTGGGATATCCTATATATCGGGCTAAAGGTAAATTATTTCATCTATACCATCCAAGAAATGAAAATTCACGGTTCTACAATGAGCAAATAGAAATACAAAACAGAAGTGAATTTTTAAAAATATCGAACATGACAAAGCAAGAATTATTACAATACATATCAACATGGAATAAAATAGCTAGAAATTATTAACTAAAACCAATGAAATATTAGTAAGAAAAGGTATAAATCATCATAAACAATACAACCTCAAATTTAAATATATAATAAATATTTCAGCATTGATAGTCCCCCAAATTTTTTTTTTTTTGGGGGGGGGAGGACAATAAAGAAAGCTATAAAAAATTCAGACTACAACAAACACTTACATAAACAATTCACTTCTAAAATAAAAAATCCTAACAATCAAGCACATAATTATCATATCCACTATAGATAGCTAAAAAACAATCTATATAAACAAAGTAAATCTCCCAACAAGCTCATAATTTTACAATCACTTTCTGTTATATTTCTCTTTTGCAATCTCACTACAATAGAACCTATTCATAAAATCATAAATAACCAACTCTTGTAAACGATTCCTAGAACAAAACAATCTATTCAGCATCATATGAATATAACTTGTAAATAAGTAAATTACATTCTCTTCCTTACTAATTTTCAAATAGAACAAATCTATCAAAGGTTTTAACTTTTTAGACCTTTCTTCAACATAACAACATAAGTCCGCAAATTTTCTATCATTAATTTCATCTCTTAATACAGATTCTACAACCTTCTTTTTAGAACGAAAAAGAGAATTCAACTGTTTCGAATTATACTCATTAAAACCAAACTCTTTCTTAAATGAGCCAGCCATCCGTTGGGTTAGATTCTGTTTTGAAATAGTATCCAACAACATATCTGTCATAAATTTATCTACCATTTTCAAAGCAATCATCCATCTGTAATTTTCATCTGAATAGCCATTGATTTTTCTAACAACAAACAAAGCGCATTCGCTATCTAAACAAAAAAACGACTCAGATATTTCAATCAATGAATTTCCATATCGTTCCAACTCACGATTATAAGTATCTAACTGGATCTTCCAAATCACTCCATCTTCTATCAAATTCGAAAATCGATTTGCAAATAAAGATAAAATTATTCCTACACAATCCTCTTTTTCAGCAAGCAACCTTAATCTCAAATGAAAATCTTCATCAACGTAACGAATAAAGAACCACTTTTTAATCAGTTTGTTTCTTTTGAGCTCTTTAATAAAGAGAAATAGACTATGCGACAACAATTTATCAGCTGTTTTAGCTCCTGTATATATTTTCACATATACCCATTCACTGCCTGGAATAAAAAGTCTTTGTACCATCAATATATTTAACTTTTATAAAATGCAACAATACATTCGTTTACATACACTCCATTTTCTCCTTTAACAACTGCATTTTCTGGCTCGAAAATGAATTCTTTTAAGCTAATAATATCACGGTGCTTTATTATCATAAAAAGTGATTTCACACTGACAAGATCACCCCAATCAATAAACAATTCATTGTCTCCATCTGGCATTACCACATAAACCGGAAGTGATATTTGTGTACGCCATCGTATAATTTCGTCTAACAATAAAGCCTCATCTGCTATTTTAAAAAGATATTTTATATCTACCACTTTTATATTCCAAGAAGCTAATGAAAGTATTGTATTTTTATATCTTACTCTTGGGCGAAAAGGCAGTTGTTTTTCTAAAATTCCCCAATTAAAAAACAAAGAATTACGGCCATAAGGATGCTGCATGTCACACAAAAAACGGTAAACAGGCATTGAATGACTCCGAAAATTGTGCGCATTTGTCAAACGGGGCACAATCTCTTTATTTAATCTTTTAGAGCGAAGATGCAACTTCCCATTTCTCACAGAAAGTAATAAATCTGACACATATAACATCTTATCTTTAGGTAAATCAGAGTCTGACATATAAGCCAATTCATACTCACGAATATGAGGACGCATCAAAATGTTTCCTGTCCTAGATTCCGGTAAATAAACTAGTTCAGCCAAAATACTATCAGGCGACAATTGTTGCTCCTTACAAGCAATATTTTTTACAAAGTCCTTTATTCTTTCATCAACATGAGCAAAACGAGACAAAAGAATGGCTCCACAACTACCTGAAAAGAAATTAGCCTGTATTAATAATCCATTTTTCTCTGAACGAATCATATTAAACATAGTATACATAGTAGATGGTAAATCATCCCAATTAGGAGTACCGTCAATGTCTTTATCTATAAGCACAATCTCTTTTCCACCATTCGTCAAAGTTTCTACCATCTTGCCAAGTAGCAATATCTCCAATGAGCTCATAGAAGCATTTCCTAAGGTATTTTTAAGGAATGGCAGTTCAAGTTCTTCTATCAAAGGAGCTTCATCACCATCCATACTTTTAGATGGATACCCTAAGCCCAACTCCGGATCTAATACTTCCATTAAAGGAACTTCTCTTTCTTCATATCTGTAAAAAAAGTCTTCTTGGAACTTCTTCAGCACCTCATTCTGACGTAAAGGAGTTAGTTTATTAAGAAACTCCATAGTTGATTTTAATTCTACAATTACTTTCTCTCCCAAGATAGACTGCGATAGATTCTTTACCATATCAACTTGGAAAAGATATTGTTTTTCATAAGGTACATTTATCAATTTTATATTATTAATAATCTCAGCATATGTGCTGATTTCCACACTCTCATTCAAATCCATTGAATCCAGTCGCCTTTTTAAACCTTTGAGGTTATTTAACAAGGAAACTTCGCAATTCGTTGATTCAAGTAGGCTAATAATACGTTTAAAATAGTCATCACCAGTTAATGATTGATATAGTTCCCCAACAAGTATTTGCGAATTAATCAACTCATGTACATAGTGCCGAGCCTCTTCATTTGTTATTTCATCACACACCAGACTCGCAATAAGTTCATTCAACTTAATTCCATTAGAAGATAATTTCAAGATTTTATTCAAATAAGAGGTACTATCTATTTCTTGCAATTGATATTTACGATTTCCATCCGTATGGAAACATTCTACATAACGATATTTATGCTTTAAACGATATAAACTATTATTAGGATAATAATAAATGCCTTCAGAAATAGAGCTGTGTCTCAGCAAAGTGTTATATAACAAAGACAAATAATACATATCCAATCTTGTTTTCCGTTTCAAAGAATTGTCTACTTGAATACTTGTCTCACTTCCAATCTCTCCTATACTACAGCCTGCAAATAAACCAAAAGGAGTACAACGAGTCATCATTCGACATAAATAACGTTCTATAGAATATCTGATCCGATTATATTCTTTCCCTTTATCGATACTACCATCCAACAACTTACATAATTCGTCATAAAGAATTGGCGATGCTAAATATATTGACTCCAAGACTAACTTGTCCTGTACTTTTACAATCCAATTATCCCTCACACAATCAAAATAGCATAAAGGAGTGCGCAACACAAAATTATTAAAACATCTATACATTTCAATCCAATAAAAGTAAATCTTCCCAAGACATATCCTGTTCTGATAAAAAGGATAATATAACCAAGCCTATGCCTGCAACACCATTCAATAAATCCAAAGATTTTTTTTCTCCGTCTGATTTATAACCAACAATACCATCCTCATACTTTGACATATTTAAAGTTTCACTTAACCAATATAATGAAGTTTCCCTAAAAATATCCAAATGAGTTTCTTGATACATTTTTTTAAAGATTAAGGCTATTCCAGCAGTACCATGACATATACTCGCATCAATTACATAGTTATCTTCTAAGTCTTTTCGATTTGCCGAAAACTTAAAAATCTCAATTGCCTTATTCCCTACAACAGTATTTTTTGTAACCTGAGAATATTTCCAAAGAGCTAAAGCAACACCTAAATCACCATAACACCAACCAAGTCGACTTTCAACGGGATATTGACGAAAAGTATATTGAGGTAAAGCAAAAGTAGGAAATAATGATATACTATTATTATTCTTTATTTCTTGAGACAGAATAAACCATGTACTCTTTTCCAACAACTGAGAAATTACTGGATCACATATCCCCAACTTACACGCATTCGATAAAAACAGACTGGTTCCAGACATCCCATGAGCTAATCCAATATTATATTTATTACCAATTTTATATTCCCAGGTATATGTATCATTCACAATTATCTTACTATAATTCAATATTTCAACAACCTGCTTAAGCACTTCTAAAACACTTATTTTAGCCGATCTACGCAACAAATAATTAGACACTCCTATAGAGCCATGTAAAAAGTCAAAATAATTATTTGAAGATTCAAACAAAGCTTGTTCACACAAGTAATTATCAAATTTTTCAATTAATTCAATATTCTCTTGATCTATAAAACCTTCATTAACCAAATGCAAAACGGCACTACAAATTCCACTGATACCACCACAAAAAGCAGGATAAAAATAATCGTTCATACCATCTACAGAGCGAGATAAAAACTCCATAGCTTTATCTGCATATAATTCGTCTTCTTTATACTTTGAATAATGAAATAGAAGGACAGCTATCCCTGCATTACCTGTCAATAGTCCTGGGGATGTACAATGTTCGTCGTTAACATTAAGCAAATATTGAATTATATCATCAAGTTTTAATTGCAAAAGTCTAGTTAGTTCCACCTTTTGCGATAATAACAGCCCTTTCATACGCAACATCAATTCTATCTTTAATACTTTGAATACTAGGTTCTGCAATACAATCAATACGTACTCCAACTCGTTGAGTTGGAGAAAAATCCGGATAATAAATCCCTATCCCAGAATAAGTAGTTAGCACCTTTCCAGGAAATGTAAAAAGTGAAACATTGCCATCAGACCCCGAAGTTGAATTGCCAACCGTTATTGAACGTGGATTAACTTGTAAAGCCATCGTTAAATATTCAGAGAAACTTCGTGTCCATTCATTGACTAAAATTATAATTCGACCTTTATAATAGTTCTCACTACCTATTTTGCTGGAAGAAGATCGGTGATACCTCAACATACCTGGAAAACGAGTATCCGAATATGTTGAATAAGCAAAAAATGAGTTGGGAGGAACAAACATTTTAGTTAATGGCGAAATTATATCGGTATAAGGATAAGATCTCAAATCTAGAATAATGGCAGATGCAGTTTTAATGGCATCATAATTATCATAAATATTATCAACAGAAGCGGAACGTAAATTCAAATATGCAATACTATCATTTACCCAATGATACAATGGAAGCTTTTCATTATTCCTATCAATTAGTCTTTCTTTTTGAAATAAATCGTATGCAGAATAGTTGTCTGATTTAGTTCTTAAAGTCTCCCCATCTCTAAGCAACGTGAATACAGTAGCAGAATCATATTGAGACAAAATAGCATTACAAATAAACATTTGGTCAGACCAATAGTTTCCTCCACAAACAAATTCCTTTAGGCTATCAGCTAACTGATGAATATCCCGTCCGTCAACTTTCAAAACAATATCACCGATTTCAAAAGCACCTTTATCGTAAGCCGGAATCCGGATTTGATTGATTACAAATGTATCATTAATCAAACTCATTCTGAAATTAGGTCGATAGGGGCCAAATACAAGTCCATCAATTGTTGCCGGATAAGAAGCATGGGTGTCACGTAGCCGATTGGTTAATCGATATATTTCCAAATGATATTTCTTGGGCAAATCCGCTTTTTCGAAAAGTGGTATAGACTCATATAAGATTCGGTCCCAGTCACCCTCAATACTATTTTTATAAACATAAAAATAGTTTATCAAATTCCAATATTGAAAGAGTCCAACCAAACGCATATCTCTTTTAGGGAAAGAGGCATATTCCAATTCATCAATTAGGGCAATGTTACCGATAGATTTATTAAAAACAAAGCGATTTCTACGTCCGGAGTGAGAATAAAACATGGCTTCAAGTTTTTTCTTAATTCTATAATCGAGACATATAGTATCATCCATCCATTCGTTATTTATTAAGACATAATCATTTAAATCAGGATATGGATTTTTATTTTTCGATTGAGAAATCGCTGGGTATTCAATCAGACTATCCAATATTGCACAATATTTATCCTTAGAATCCGCCCTTTTCACCCTGGGAATATTAGCAAGTAACAGGCTATCCATTTGACTAACAGAAAGACGGGCATCTTCACGGTAATACTTTATAAATCCCCAAATTTTACACAAATAAAACAAGCGGGCATTAGCATCAAAGACTGTTGGCACAAAGCTATCTATTCTTTTTTTTTCTTTAAATATAGAATCAGTATATAAATTTATTTCCGAGCTAAACCTATAACAAAAATTCAACCATCGAACATATTTATAAATAGGAATTACAAGTAAACCTACCAATATTAGAATAAATACATATCTTTTCTTTATGTTTTTCATAATTCCAAGTAAAAGGAAAAATAAAAGCTCCTTAGAATAGACAACGGCCTACTCTAAGGAACTTTATTAAATACCATAACACCAACACCAAGAATCACTCTTACTTAGACAATTTGGACCATCATCATGACCAATAGTTGGAATATCACAATTTCCTCGTGTAAGGCAAGCAACTGTTTCAGTAGTTGGATTACCACATACGGTTGAAGTCGTATATCCTCCTTTTAAATCAGATAGATTTTGTTGATCCAATTTCGCGATCGTTTCTTTCTTCAATGTTAATTTCTTTAATTTTTTCATAAGTAAACAATACAAAATTACTCTTACTCTTTTAGCTTTTCAGATTCCGCTTCTATATCGTTTCATACCATAATAGACCCTTTCAATACTCGTAAAGATGATATTTAATTCTATGTTTTAACACAAAAAAGTATAGTTATTCAGAAATCTAATGTATATATTTTCGTTCTCAAAGATATATTACAAATATCGACTAAATAAAAGTCATTAATATCATACATGTCATTAAAAGCAAAGCCAAAAGTTAAAATAGCACAATAAGGCATATTTAAACGCTTTCCAGAAAAGAATAGAAAACAGCCATCAGTAATAATCAAACAAACAGATTTCATATAGTCCCAGACTGTCATCCCAATTAACATTGTTAATGCTATTTTTTAGAGCATTCTATTCTCGGATGCAAAGAACAAGTCTTTTGCATTTAAAAGAGCTGTTCCTTATCATCAAAAGACTTGCTTTAACAGTGTGTTAAAACAGCTCTTCTAATCGCCCAAAACAAATAGAGTAAACTAACTGATTTTTAATATAATAGAGTTTTAAAAAACTCTATATTCTAATAAATTCGCAAACAGGACATAAAAGAGATACTCGCCAATTTAACAACTAAGAAAGGTGCTTAATCTGATGTATTTATTCGCAATACATGCCTATTTACTGCTATCTCATAATTAAGTAGTCTTTTGCCAGACCAGCCCATCATAGCTCCCCTTCAATTTTTTAACTTGTAAATGGCAATAATCGGATTGTCATCTTCTCCCATTTCATCAAGAAGACGCATTAATTCGACTTTCTTCTCCGGGAATTTAACTTTGGCATCTTTTATCGTTGCCTTCAGTTTATCTACCTGAACTACATCAATAATCGAATAAACATGTCGATCATCAATATAGCGGAATCCGCCCATATTAACACCACCGTCTATGTCATTTGTTATCCCGGGAGTATATAGTGCAAACCAACCACCTATCTTATCAGAAGATTGGCTCCAACTCTTCACATCTCCCGTTTGCTTATTGAAGAAACTATACCACCACCTTTTTCCATAAACATAAGTAAGCAACAAAAAATCTTTGGTCTCTGCGATAGCCATCATTAAGATATAGTTTTCTCGCCTGCTTTGCCGACTTATTTGATACTCGGAAACAGGTAACTTATACCGTCCCAAATTTAAATGATAACGGGGAAAGATGGAGTCCAGACTTACTCCATAGATTGTATCGTTAATTACAGAATAAGCATTATAGGAATTATCATAAAACCAATGCCGTGGTCTATCAATCATCACAAACTGAGGACAATTCGTATAAAAACTCGATCCGAGATAAGGGCTTTGATTTGTCACAACAGTACCATCAGCTCCTACAATACAAACAGTAGAAACATATTGAGGAAAGAGTTGACCTTCCGGTATAAAACCAGGATAACAAACAATGTTATTATTCAAAAGATCAAAATCAGCAGATGCACTCATCAATGCCTCAAAATCTTTGGACGGAACTATCTTTTGAATAAATTGATTATCATGTACCCGATATACAAAAAAACCACTACGATAAGCAGCTTTTACATATACAAGACTATCCGTAGCTGAAAAACCAAGTATTGTATTTGTTTCTTCCGGCCCTTGTCCCAACTTTCCGAGTGAACGAATATAAGTTCCATCTCTACTAAACATTTTTATTAAAGAATTCTCTCCATCACTCTTTACAAAAAGGAAGTGAGGAGTTAATTGTATTTTAGAAATATAGCCTATCAGCGATTGATCGGTTGTTTCAGGTTTAATATATTCCACATCCTCTATAAACAGACTCATCGACAGCTCTTCACCACAGTCGGAAAGATGATCAGCTAAATTAATTTCACGAAAGGCCTCTACGTGGAACTGCGTATCACTGGCAACAGATGATTGATCATTGTTCTTCCTGCTCTGGCAAGCAATAAAGATACAAAACAGACCTAATATACAACTCAAAGACTTATACATATCATTAATTCATATCGTTTATGAAAAATCACTAATTAACATCGTAATCTAATCCTTCAAAACATGAACAGCACATTCAGTATTCTTATAAGAGTTTTTCCCGTAAGTAACTTTAGTCTTTCAATTTATAGAAAGCAATAATCGGATTATCATCCTCGCCCATTTCATCAAGAAGCTTCAGCAGTTCGGCCTGCTTCTCAGGGAACTTGACCTTAGCTTCAGTAACATTGCGCCTTACCTGATCCAAATTATCCAAAGTGATTTTAAAGTAAAAACTATTTTCACCTGCACTATAGAAGTCTTTGGACGATTGAGAGCCGTCAATATCATTCGTTATCTCCGGTGCATCGAGTATCACCCAATAATGAGCTTTAAAAGGAGTCTGCTCCCAAGAGTCGATCTTCTCCGTTTTTTTATCGTATCGACTGAACCACATCTTTTTATTAAACCAAAATTTAAAAAAAAGAAACTCTTTAGTTTCATAAACACTTTGCATCAGAACAAAATCTCCCCAACCATAATCATGAGTAGGATCATATCTTCCGGAAGGCAATTTATATTTTCCAAGAGAAAGATGGTAACGGGGAAAGATAGAATCACAAGTAATGCCGTAGATCGTATCATTAATAAACGAATAAACATTACTTCTTCCACGATAGAGCCAAGAAGGATCAGAAGACAAACCTATAAGTTCTTTAGCTTCAGAAGACAAGTAAGGGATTTGCTCCATCAATGTCTTCCCCTCTCCATTCACAACACAGGCACTTACAAAGATTTTTTCATTTCCATTAGGAACAGTACCGGGATAATAAACCAAACAATCTCCCATCACATCAATGGCCCCACTATAAAAATTCGGCCATTTTAAAGAAATTTCTTTTACAAAGATATTATCCCGCATATCATAGACTGTCAGGCTGCCATTACGGCTGAACGGATAAATAAATACCAAACTGTCACTGACTGTGAAAAAGCGAATATTAGCTATCTCTCCGGGGCCCTGACCTACACGACCGATTTTACGGATAAACTTTCCCGAAGTATCAAACATCATGACATGGTTCTGATTTCTTGAATGAATAAAGACAAACTTCTCCGTCCGCTTTAACTGATTTATATCACCGACTAATATACTATCCTGCGTTTCCAGCTTCACATACTCCACATCTTTTACGATGTCACTCAGCAGTAAAGGCTTGCCGCAATCTTTTAGGTTGTTAGCAAGATCAATGTCTTTAAAGGTTTCCTCAGTCGGTAAAGCGTTATCATCCATCATATCCGGAGAAGAAGGCTTGCTGCCACAAGCAGTAAGAAAAAACAATATCAAAAACAATGCGATATAATCTAACTTCATAGGACGATAATTTATAGGTTACTAATAGTTGGATTTAAGTTTCCCAATCATAAGAATGTCATTATCATTTTCGTGCAAACTATTTCTCAAACCAGTGGCTCGCTTACGTATTTCAGGCTTTAAATCAGTTTGGGCAAGAACTTTATCTAAAGCATCCATCAGTTCAAGAGGATCATAAGAGATACAGACATAACCGTTGCGCATAGTCAAGGAAGGATAAGAAAGTCCCAAAAAGTCATTTGTAAAACGATCAATGCGCTTCACACTACCATCTTTTTTAGAAACACGAACATTAAATACAGTCATACGAACGGGAGAACCATCTGATGGCACTTTAGCCGGTCCAATAGTTACTCTACTCCAATAATATTCCGGAGTCTCATACAATGACGTTACAATATATTTATCCTCCTGCATTACATTATCCAAAGTAAAATAAGGTTTCAATACATTATTAGCAATATCATAGTGATATAGAGTATCAGGGCGTGTACGCCCGACAACCTGACAAAGGGAAAAAGAATAGGCATCAACATTCCGGGGAGCCAATACTTCATTACTATAATCCGGCATAATCGCATAATTTACAGCAGATATTTTTTGCAAGATATTCCCCTTAAAATCTTGTACCCAGCATAGATTCTTACTGATCGGTGCTTTTGGATTTCCTATATCAGCAAAGGGAAGAACGACCACTACAGCTTTTTCATTTTCCAAATCTATCCAAATGGAACTCTTCGTTATCGTTTCCGGCAATGAAATACTCTCTTCCGATAAAAATCGGCCTTTAAGATCAAAAAATAACATTTTTTGATTCTCGGCAATAGCCACACGTCCCTGCTTTTCATCAAGAAATCTATTCACAGCATATTTATACTCTCCAGGGCCTTGACCAACTCCACCTATATCAGCCACATATCGTCCCTTACGAGTAAATAATTTCAAAGCAGAAACGCCATCCGGCTCTATTAAGATATAATTGCTTGAAACATCGATACCAAAGGGATAAGTGGCAACCAATGCCTCTTCTCTGCCATCCAACTTAATAACTTCCAATGATTCTATCAAATCAGAAAACAACATTTCCTCACCCTTTATTTTCTCTATCTCCAGTAAATCGACAGCGTAAAAGGCGGAACCTTCTTTTATATCCCTCTCTTGGGGTACAGATGAAGAGCAGGATGCAGACATTGCAACCGAAAAAAGAAAGAGAAGCGGGTATAAAAGGTATCTTGTCTTCATATAAAAATAGATTTTGGCTGAAAGTAAAAAACTACTTTTCACAAAGCATACCGCAAGATACGAATTATTCGTAGAGTGTTATTCTATTAAGGATATGTTAAAAAGCATCTCATTCAAAATTCTTCAGTCTTTCAATTTGTAAATGGCAATAATTGGATTATCATCCTCGTGGACATTTTGTGCTATTTCTTTTAATCTTCCGGAAAGTAGTCCGGCCCCTAATTGCTCTTTCAACCAAAAAGGTTGATATAAAGTGGCAATTTCATTCTTTCCACCGGTATTTATCAATTGTATAAGCTTTCCGCCTGACTGTCCATCACACATAACTCCTCTATATATCTTTTGCTTTTTCTTATCAATAAAATAAGACTTGGCGGGGGGAGTATTCTCGAAAATTACAACATTAGCATAGGCATCTGTTTCGAATATTAAATGTGGACTCGAACAGTCTCCGCACTTGCCAGAACCTACAACATTGTTAGGCGGCAACTGAATATAACGGGGGTCACGTGAATGAGTATTAATAGCAAAAAGTGTATCAGTCAACATAGAGTTAAAAAAAACAGAACTTCCATCCGATCTGGGAGTGGACATAATTCCTAATATCAGACTACTGATTCCACTACGTGCCGGATAGGGCTTGGAAAGGGCTTCTATCATTTTCCCATTCTCCAAAGAAATCAAGAAGAAGCCAGGAACATTCTTATTCGGCACATTTACTGCACAAATTGTCTTCTCGTCCAATAATCCGATCCGCACAGCCCAATTAGGATTCAAAGGTATACTACGCAAAAAGCTACCATCATAAGCATAAATCATCAACGACTGTTTACCACCATCATAAATTATAACTTCTTTCTTTGTACGATTCAGAACCATATCTATCAATGTCACATACTCTTGCGGTCCCTCACCAATCCGTCCGATAGTATTTAGAAATTTTCCATTTCGTCCAAAACGAAATATCTTGTTTAATGAAACTATGAAAACCTCAGTGGCAGTTGCAAGGATGGACTCTACACGAGTATCTGATTTGGGTATCAGACCATCGTCCGGTGTCTCTAAAGGAATGTAATCTACAACTTCAGCAAGAGTATGCACATCAATACTCTTCTTTTCGTAAGACTGATTTTTATCAATATAAAAGACCGTTGGGATTTCTTTTGCTACACTATCTGAACCTTCTTTGAGAGAACGCAAATCTCCTGAGGTTTTTGAGGAACACCCAAATAGAATGAAAAAGCCCAATATGAACACGATTTTAATCATCATACCAATAGATTTAGTTTTAACTAACCGATTATTATAAGATACTACATTCAGTATTTTTATAATAAGAAAGTATTTTGCAATATACGAAATATTTATTTCCGCTCAGTATTTTCATTCAAAAAGATAACATCGTGAAAGACTATACGATAGAATCAAACTTCAGATGATGATAATTTATAGGTCACTAATAGTTATTGTTTCAGTTTTCCAATGATAAGAATGTCATTATCATTTTCGTGCAGACTATTTCGTAAATCGGTGGTCCGTTTACGTACGTCAGGCTCCCAATCTGTTTGGGCAAGAACTTTATCTAAAGCATCCATCAGTCCAAGAGGTTCGTAAGAGATACAGACATAACCGTTCTGCATTACCAAATAAGGATAAGATAAACCTAAAAGAGGATCAGTAAAGCGATCAATGCGCCGTACATTGCCATCTTTTTTCGAAACGCAAACATTAAAGGCTGGTAAACGAACAGAAGAAACACTTGAGGAAAGATTATTAGGATATAAAGTAACTTGCGCCCAATAACTCCTTGAAGTTTCATATAAAACAGTGCAAGCACTTTGATTTTCAGAAACAACATGATCTATTGTAAAGCATGGAGTTATTATATTCTTTACTGCATCATAGTGATACAAAGTATCAGGACGAGTACGCAACATGGGGTCTTCAAAAATAGAAAAAGAAATCGCATCCACATTCCGACATGCCACTAAGCCATTACTGTAATCTCCAATTAAACCGTAATGATTTACAGGAATCCGATGCACGATATCACCCTCCCTATTTTGCACCCAGCACACATTGTTACTAATTGCAAAATTGGAGTTCTCATTCTCAGAAAATGGCAAACCCACTACAGTTACATGCTTTTTATCATGGTCCATCCAAATACAAGGCTTATGTACTATTTCCTTGAAATGGATAGCTTCATCTGACAGATAATTCCCCTTCAGGTCATAAGTAAGTATTTTATTTGCTCTTCCTGCACCTAAGTAAATACGTTTTTGCTTTTCATCTATCATACAGGAATGTATCGTTTTGTACTCTCCAGGACCCTGTCCTATACCACCAATATCCGCCACGTATTGACCTTTACGCGTAAACAACTTAATAGGAGATATAGCGTCTGGATTCAGCAAGATATAATTATCTGTCACAAAGATCCCAAACGGATAAGTTTTAACAAGAGCCTCATCCCTATTCTCTAATTTAATGACTTCATATGACTCCACTAAATCACTCAAAGACATCACTGTCCCTTCTGCTTTCTCCACCATGTGCAAATCGACAGAACGGAAAGTAGAATCTTTTATTATATCCCCCTCTTTGGGTACAGATGAAGAGCAGGATGCAGACATTGCAACCGAAAAAAGAAAGAGAAGCGGGTATAAAAGGTATCTTGTCTTCATATAAAAATAGATGTTGGCTGAAAGTAAAAAACTACTTTGCACAAAGCATACTGCAAGATACGAATTATTCGTAGAATGTTATTCTATTAAGGATATGTTAAAAAGCATCTCATTCAAAATTCTTCAGTCTTTCAATTTGTAAATGGCAATAATTGGATTATCATCCTCGTGGACATTTTGCACGATCTATCAATATCACATATACTTGAGAACCTTCAGTGATTCGCCTGATAGCATTTAGAGATACAATCGAAATTTATAGATTACTTATAGTTATTGTTTCAGTTTTCCAATGATAAGAATGTCATTATCATTCTCGTGCAGACTATTTCGTAAATCGGTGGCCCGTTTACGTACGTCAGGCTCCAAATCTGTTTGGGTAAGAACTTTATCTAAAGCATCCATCAGTTCAAGAGGATCATAAGAGATACAAATATATCCATTATTCATCATCAAAAAAAGATGAGATAAACCTAAAAGAGGATCAGTAAAGCGATCAATGCGCCGTACATTGCCATCTTTTTTCGAAACGCA
>NZ_JAFKPJ010000014.1:0-155063 GCF_019633765.1 Bacteroides sp. 11BF | reverse complement strand
GCAACTTTTTCCAAGAATTTCTAAAAAAAGGATTGGATGCTAAAAAAGATCACTTTTTCAGTGCCCTCTTTTCACGGGATACACTCTTTTCAGCGCTCTCCGGTTGTGACAAGATTGAAGGGAGAGATCGGAAATCCAGTGGCTTTTGGCGTTAACATTGTTAATGCGATTGAAGGAACAGTTATTTTAAAAGAGGAAATAACAAGCCTTTTAAATGTAAAAACCTTGTTATTTGAAGACAAAAGACTTGATTTAACACAGCGTTAAATTAAACGATTGACAGACATATCAAATACCAACGAGAGAGCCTTCAATGGAAAATTATCAACAATTTAAAAACTGGTATGAATTGTTTTGAGGATTTAAATATGAAAGTCATGCAGCAGAACTGAGAAAGAAAAATATCTGATCTGGCATTTACTTCCGTCCTTAGTTGGATTAAATACTTTACCGGCAAGTATGGCAAGAAAATGACAAAGATCAGCCAATGAAAGCCGTCAAGCAAAATATGCGATTGCTGCGATCATAGAGCCAAAGAACTGCCGCTCAATATCCAGTCATGGATGCGCCTGCAGTGTGGTACTGCCCGTGACCGGATATATTAATGCGGCAAAGAATATTTAAAGAGTATCGGGATTCACCCTAGAGGAAGGTAGTGTAAATCCTGCATTAACAGTTTAGCCTCATGGATTCCCGACTCTCACCAGCTTTAGCCGTGAGAGTGTGTTAAATATAGCACTTGCTTATCCATGTACTCCAAGACACTGAATACATCTACATCTTTCAGAACCACCCGTTTGTCTCTATCAAGCAAATAAATGGAAGGAAATGAACGAATACTGTACAAATCCTTACGAGTAATCTCTCCTCTGTCATATCCGTTGATCCATTGCTTTGGAAGATTAAGGACATACTGTTCCCATTGTTCCTCCGTTCCTTCCATAGCCACCGTTAACAAGACCAAGGTGGGATACGAGCCATTTTTTCGCTCAAGCAACTGTTTGACAAGCTCTGAAGAAGCAAGCTCGTCTTTTACATGCCGGCAGTTATCACACTCCGGATCATAAAAGAGCACCAGCACATATTCAGCTGCCAAATGGTTCAGTTGCCGCACTCCTCCCTGTGTAAGAAAAGAAAAGTCAGCAGCCACGGTACCTACACTATTCTTACGAATCATGCGCAGCTTATATGTAGGAGTACTTTTCTCCAATTCGGAATATTTGTCCGAACTGACAATTCTCTCTAAAAACATTGCAAACATCCCCTCACTGTAAATAGGCGAATTGGGATTGTCCAAATAATTCTCCAGCTTATCCATAAACCAATAATACCCTCTCTTGTCCGCGTTCATTCGATCGATCAGACGATCCAACGCTTTTATAGCAGAGTCCTCACCGACCTGTTTCAACAGATAGAGGAAATTAACCAATCCCTGCTCCGTATACTCCGGAATGGAAATTCTCGTAGAATCAGTGAAATCATACAAATCCCAGTAATGAATCAACAAATAATCCAACCGAGCTTCCGCATCTGTAATGAGCACCGGAATTTCCGGCAAGGGGAAAGAAGATACATCTATGGAATCTTCCACAAGTTCATACTCCCCACTGCCAGATACCTTATCTATCTCTTTTCCCCCAGAACAGGCAACCATAATTAACAGCATACTACAAGCCATGTATACCCATAAAACCTCAATTCTATATTTCATAATTGAACGTGTTAAATCCCCCCCTCAAACAATCGATATTTTAGCATCAATGCGGAAAGCTCAGGATCAAGATTCGCCCTAAAACGTAACTGCGGCTCTATTTCCACAGCCTGCAACAGGTCATCCACAGCTTCGCGTTCTTTTCCCAAACGCACCTTGACAATGGCACGTAAATAAAAAACAGACTCTGTCTCATGCACTTTACCCAAGATACGCAAAGCGGCTTCATCATATCCCAACGACATATATGCCACCGCCGTATTTACATCCTCATAAGGGCGCAGACGCTCTAAAGCATCCGCATATCGTCTCTGTTTCAGCAGATTCAAACCGTTAGCATAAACTGTATCAACCTCGTTTGTCAACACCTGTTCTTCCAACATTCCTTTGCGCCTCAAAAAGAACCGGAACACCACCCGGCGCAGCTGTGGATAAAGTTCATTCCGCATATACCTATAGTCTGTGGGGTAACGCGCGGCAATCCGCTTTTCCGCCACATCGGAATTATGGACCTCCTCCATCAAAACAAGGATTCCCGCACGATGCGCTATCCTCTCATCTGTACTCACCAACCTCTTCAGATATCTCCAATCTTCACCCTCTGCCCTTACCCTAATCAGCTCCGAAATACCTTTCTGCTGTAATTCCTTTGCCTGTATAGACATCACACGTCCGCTGTCATCCATCATATACTCCATTGTTCCGTAGTTCAGCGAATCATTCAAATGTTTCAGATAACTGGCCACCACATCCCTCACCGAATTCGCCCGCTTGAATGACAAATCCATGTTCATGCTGTAGCTTCCTTCCGGTGAAGAATTGGCAGAGAGAAAGAGGCTATCCAAACCATAAACCGTATCAGTCATGACCTCATACATCATACTCCGTATTTTCGCCAACTCTCTACAATTATCAGAAATGGTATCCTCTATATTCCATTTCCCCACGCGGAAATGAAGTTGTGCAGAAAACTCCACTTCCATATCACGCTTTATAACACGTTGTACATAACGTGTGGTATCTACGATGAAATATGTCATTGAACTCACAAAATAAGTCAGCGTATCGGTAGGCGGCAGCAAAAAACGGTTCCTGCTCCAATCATCTACACTTCCCTCCACCGTCAGGTACATACGGCTCGAATTCTCATCAGTCCGTACCTGCTCACGATATAAATAATACACCGTATCGCTGGCTTCAACAATTTCATTCAGGCGCATACGATGCCCATAAGGAAAAGGTACATACCGTCTGAATTTCTCGTAACAGCCAGCTTTCAGCCTCTCATTACGTGCCACCTTGGAAGCACTGATAAAGCGACGTACCACATCAGCTGAATCCACTTCAGCCATACGTGCAGATATTCTCTCCTGCTTTCTAGTATAACATTTCTCCAACAACGAATCACCCGTATCTCTAAACATCCAGTATTGAGGAAGACGGGACAATACGTCATAACGGCGGAGTTTCCATTGTCTTGATTCCTCTTCTATTTTCTTCCGCCACGCTAGTATATCCTTTGCAGGTACCGGTTTCAAAGTGTCCGGCTGTTGCCGGTTCATATTATAAGCAGGTAACGATTTCAGCCAATTTCTATACATACCCAATATGAATCCACCCCACCTTGTATTGTCATTCCTCTCTTTGAGGATACGGGTATCCAACCAGCTTCTGTTCCTTTCCTTCCGTTCATTAAAAAACAGAATTCGGTCATACAGTTTCCTATTAACTACCTTTATCGTATCACTACTCCACTCTGAGACAAACTGCAAAGCCGTCAGATTACTTCCATACCTGACAAATTTTCTGATATCAGCCAATTTCATTTCCGATATCCGTACTCGAGAATTAAAGAAAGACATACGATCATACAGCGGATTGGGGTTCTGTTTTTTCTTTTCCCATTCATTCCATTTACGATATAGTTTCTTCTTCTCAAAGTTCAACCGTTCCATGTAGTGCATAAAGCCCCTTCTGTTGCCAAAGGCCTCTAACGAGTCAGCATTATCTGGCACAATATGCGACAGGTAGTTTTTATAGCGCGCATATCCCCTTTCCTGTCTCTTCTGGAAATAGGCCCCCATATAACGCAACATATCCAAGGAGTCTTTTTCCGCCCCTCTCAACAACACTGGATAAACATCGAGCATTCTTTTATTATGTTGTAGCTCCTTAGGTATACCCAGCACAAATTCGATGCTAATTTTTCCATTACGCTCAACCACATTACGCCACTGTGTAGCACTAACCTGAACCTCAGGTAAGATCAGTGAAGTTATATTCTGCCTACCTACCGTATCCAACTCCACACCTACCTCCATACCGTTTTTTATAAGTAATGACTTGTCCGAAACATTTTGCGTACGTTCTTGTTCTTCTATCGTATCTTCCAAGGTCGAAACAGAAGACACTACCAAGGGGGAAATGGGAGGAAGTCCCACACTCACACGCGGCGACTGCCTTTTCAGATCTCTCATTCCAGAACAGGCCACAAACACACACATGCCCAAAAGCAATATGGGAATTGTTCTTTTATATATCATTCCGTAACCTTCACTTAAAATAAATACACTAAATTAACTGCCACCTGTGGGATAAGAAAGGCACGGGTCTCCTTGCCATAACGTGCACCGCAACGCTGACAATCATATTTCATATGGCGTCCCCACAGCATACCGGCCCCACCTTCTAATTCCAAATTCCAGCGACGCCCCAGCAAGAACGCATAGCCATAGGTGGCACCGCCTCCCAATCCACTTCCATCATAACGATGACCGTTCCATGTAAAATTATAACGTGATCCAGAAAGATAACTTCTTACAAAAGGACCAATATAACTCTGCGTGAACCAATAACGCACGGCAGGCGTAAAGGTCAGGTTCTTGATTTTATGATTGTTTCTGAACGTCCAAGGATTATACTCCATACCCACTTGAACACTCCAATGGAGATTCACAGTGATGGAAGCTTCTGCATTGAAACTGCCCACAGCCAACTTCGCGAAGTTGGTCTGGACTGAATAGAACTGCGCACGCAGTGGCAACATACAAAACCAAAAGAAGAAGAACAGCAACAAGCAATATCTCGATTTCTTTTTATTCAACTTTATTTTCATATTTCCATTCATCTATATCTACAGTTTTGATATTTCAAAGGTTAGTGCCAGTAACAGAACGATAGCAAACAGCATAAGATATTCGAGTCGCTGCCATACCACTAACATTTGATGAATATTTCCACGAGAAATTTTTATTTCCACCACCGGTAGAACTTTCATCCCAATAAAAATAATTAGTAGGTATAGCATTGGAAGACGGAGAATAACTCAAATATCCCACATTCTTATCACCAAAAAAGAATAACCCTTCCGAAATAATCTTCTTAATTTGTATATCTCCTGCCAATTTAAAACCATCCTTCTCACAACTTTTCGATGTCATAATTTGATCAATCGGCACTTTTATTTCATAAAAATCAAATCCAAGTCTATTATGCCCTATCTCAGAATCAAGCCGAATATCCCCCCCAATATATTTCACACAACGTACCGCATATTTCACACCACTAGTAGCTTCTTCAAGTGACAAATTATTCAGAGTAGGTATATCCTTTCTAACTACCTTAACAATCTTACGCAAAGTAGCCGAATTTGTAGAGTAGTCTTCAAATTTTTGATTATTGATCCAAAATGCCATAACTGCTCCCTCACCTGTCTGTGACTGAATACCCAAAGCGTTTTGAACACCAGTCCATGGAAACAGTGCTTGCTCTGTAACATTTTCATCCACTAAGTAACAAAATTTCTGAGATAACTTCAGTTGCCCCCCCTTATATTTAGGGTCGAGCAATGTTTGAAGATCACCTTCTGTGGGAAGATGCCAACCTGACGGACAGGGATTTATACCAACCTCGTGATTATAAAAATATCGGGTACCACTCCCATAAGAATCCGTAGCCCCCACATTATAAGGAGCCACCACCATATAACTTCCAAGCCTGATGGCAGCAACAGGCAAGCGACTTATCTTCACAGGAATAGTAAAGAGCGTTTCCCATTGGTCCGATTCCGAGACACGGTACTGAATTTCTAATTTGCATGTTCCATATCCTACAATATTAACAGTAATCTTTCCAGGCGTTGTGTTTTGTATATATACCACAGAAGAAGAAAATTCCCGTTCTATTGGACTTTCCTCTTTTTTGACTACCTGTACACAGTTGTTCATGGCATTAATCTCATTATCAGTCATTATTGTTCCATCTACATTATACCATTTCAAATTAACTACCACACCCGTAAATTCATCTTTATCCATATCAGATATAGTTCCAGAACCCTGACTTTTCTTAACATACAGATCTTCGAATGCCTTTTCTATACAATATACGTTAGATGCCACTTTTTTAGCATCAGAAGTGAAAACAAAAGCACCAGTCTTATCATCGTCCCACAAGGGATTACTACTTACCAACAGTCCATTACTCGAACCGTTCAGCGCATCTTCAACCGATCCGGAACCAGCGGAGTTCACCTTCTCAATAGTGTACTCGTAATAGGTATTTCGATAAATACGCTGTGATGTGTAGCCATCACTCTCGTTGTTCACATTCAGATTTAACCGGTAATAATAAGTTTTTTTATCAGTAGAAGAATTAAGTTCCAATGCCACAATAGCACAAAGGGTATTAGTAGAATTATTTCCTGCATCGTTAGTATAGTTTTCAAACGCATAGCTTACCAATCCATTTACCGGATTGTTGACAGACTCCGATCCGTCAGCAGCCAGACTGCGCACATACCCCACCGTATCAGGTGATATGGCAGCCGGAATATTTCCGTTTAAGTCAATGGCATAGGTCCTCTGACGATTGTTGGCCAATGAGAAACTCTTGAGTGTAAAATTGGCATTATTTCCTGCTTTAATAACTATCTTAGCCACAGTGCGACGCAACCACACCTTCACTGTTTTAGTTTTTGCGCTATATTCGCCTTGCGCACTCATTAGAAAGTTCCCCCCCCGCGAGAAATTTGTATAATCATATGTCAACAAGGTTTTAGCCTGACGCAAAGTAGTTGTTTCGCCTGTCAGCTTTTCAGTCAACTTAGTTATATCGTCTGCCATGTTTCCCTTCCAGTTAGCCAACACTAGCACATCATAATCATGCCCCTCGGAAATGCCGCTTCCAGTAGAAAAATCTATCGGCTGACGAAAATAGGAATTCTCAGCATCATTGTCAGCATGTTTTTTTACCTCCACACAGCCTACATAGGTTCCAGTCTCTTGCTCATTCTTATTAAAAAACAACAATGCCATACTCGCAATCTTCGTCTCGTCGTCTGTCGCCACATAATCATTGTCTGAAGCAGAAGTTCTCTCCCTTCCCTGTAATATACGTGGCGTTTCGACTGCATATTGCAACACGGGAATGTTCGAAACCCCTTCTTCCTCCAGCATGACGACCTCATTAGTGCAGGCACTCAGACCTACACAGATATATAGTAAAAAACGGAATTTCTTTTTCATTTCAACTATTCTTTTGTTTTGCCTAAAAAATCATTCATATAACTTAACACAACCGTCCGGCATCATGCGGACAACCCTGTCATTTGGTCCACTTAGCAGTTCCCTTCACACAGCGCACATTCCCCCAATGCGTTTGATTCGCCGCCTGCAAAATCCTCATTTCTCCACTTTGAAGTCTTTGGGTAATCTGCCAACCGGATCCTGTATTCTCGGACACACTGATATTCGGAACCTCCTGTCCCTTCCCGCTGAACAGTGCCGAATTGTCAGTCAGATATTTCCCCATGGGGACGTAAATATCTTTCTGCCCGAATACTGGAAAGAAGCAGATACTGCCAGCAGTGGGAAGATAAACCACCTGAACGTTCGCATGACCACCCACACTCATGTAAGTTGAACGCAGGCGAGGGAGTATCTTGAAAGCGAACTCCTTACCAGTTACCATACGCCAATCAGACCCTATATGTGTACTACACTGTTGTAACACGGTTTCTGACGACCATGGCCTCATACTAGTACTTAACGGGACAGGGTTATCCTCTTTACCTGCAAAACCAATTTGGGCACGACCTTTATCTCCCCATTTTTCGGAGGAAGATATCACTTCCTTCCAATCGCCCACTTTAACACCAGAGGCTGTCACACCATAGAAATTAAAATGCGGCGATTCTGTATTCCGTCCACTTACCGTAAGTCCATCAATCTCTACATCGCCCGAAGCAGACGGAGCGGAAAGCTGGGTCACGATTATAGTCTGTTTACGGGTCGAACCATCGCTCATGTTCAAAGAAAGCGTAAAAGAAGCCTTACGACCTGAGGAAATCAATATACCGCCTTCGTTCAAAGAAAAGTTAGGTTGTGCGGTCAATATCAGCGAATTGTTGGCATCGTGTCTCTCTACTGACAGCCAAGAGGGCAGATTGGCTACATCCTCCCCTAGTGTCCATTGTACGATAAAGCCCGTGGATGAAATGAATACCTCATGTGCCACACTTCCATCTCTCAATGAACTTTGCAAAATATTTACTGGACTTTGATCAGCATAGTCCAATGTAATCCGAGTTTCGGAGATACAGGCCTCGTTCCCCTGTCCATCAGTGAAGAAAGTACCTTTCACCCCCCCACTGCTCCAACCATTCACCGTATAATCTATCTCTCCATGTTCTGATTGTGACTCAAAAAAGTTGATATAAACCCACTGATTGGGCTCAAACTTATAACCACTTCCGTTTACATACATCTTATAAGTGTCAGTAGTTACAACTGTTTCACTCTCCAATACAGCATTCAGCGACTTACCGGCACCACCGATATCACCTTTTCTCACAGTCAAGTTACTTTTAGGCAACACTTTCTTGCAATCCAAACTAACATTGATAGGTTTCCAAGCTTCATTGTCATGCGGAAGCATATAAAACTGTACTTGTGTTTTGTTTTCTGAGTCACCCCAAGAAATAGCCTTAGCTTCAGTGAAGCACGACTGTTCGACAGTACTCTGCCCACCGAATAAATAGATGCGCTTGGGTATATTGGTTACCGATACCCCACTCACCTCCATCCAATCGGGAAGTTGCTCCCAATTGATAGTGACCGACACCATCTTCCGATTAAGTAAACACGAGGCCTCTCCCGTGGCACGCTGGTATTCGAACTCACCCGTATAAAGCAGGAGGGGATTGGATGAAGCATCTGCAAAAAACGGATAATCTACGGTAGGATTTCCAGTCAAACCAGAAGAATAAAGATTTTTTCTCACATAGTCTTCCGTCTGCCCCAACAAAATTTGCCCCAAAGCATCGCCGGAGGTATTCTTGTCCATATAAGTGCGATAGTTCACTATCACTTTCACGTTATATCTTGTGTTGCCTCCTAACTGCAATCCGTTGGTAAGCAATGGAAGCTCTTTCTTAGAAAGATTCAGTCCTGTACGGTTATCAGCAAAACTGTAAGCCACACACTTTTTCGTATTTTGGTCAAAAAACAAATAAAAAAGAGAAGTTACCTCTCCCTCATCGTCTAAAGGCAAAAGCGAACGACTTCTAGGTACTACCTTCTCAAGAACAGACACATGCAGTACCTCTTCACCAGGTAGAATGCCAATCTCGGCATTCTGCGAATTATCCCAACTGCCTTGTAGTTCTTCTTCCACACATGATGTAGCAAATAACAAGCAACAAAATAATCCTATTTTAATCAGTGTATGTTTCATTTCATTTTTATATTATTTAATTACAACTTTTGCAGTACGCACGCATCGGATAAATCCCAAATAATTTTTATTTGATGTTCCCGCATAAGCAATGGTTACCAAAGTTTGCTTGTCAAAAGAAGAAAACAAATCAGTCCCACTGCCAAACAAGATATCACCATCTAACTGTTGATACTGCAACTTAACAGTAGAAGGAAAGTTTCCATCCGGATTAGAGGTGTAATATCCGACAGTCATTCCCCCAGCTGATAAATCTTTCGATGGATAAGCAGAAGCAGATAAAAAAGTGACAGTCTTTCCATCTGTAAAACTATAAAGGTAATGGGTCTGGCTACCATCATCCGTACCAGTTGTCCTTTTTTCTACCCGAATGTGACGGATCAGTTCCGCAAACTCTTGCAATGTAGGAAGGCGCCAACCTTTTCCACCGCCATCCATACCAGCACACAATTCTTCGGCCGCCTGTATATTGTTTCCTGTCTTTAACACTGCATTATCATCTCCTGCGTTTATATAATCTCCAATATATTTCCTTTCATCAGCTTTAGATATATATTCCCAACTACTGAAGCCATTGTCATTCATAGTCAGCATCACAAGATTTTGCCCACTCCTATTTGCTCCCAAACCAACGTATTTCGGATTTACATTTTGGGAAATGCCATAATTCATCGGCGCCCATTCTAGGTTACCAACACGGGTGGGATTAGTCCAACTCGCTACAGCAGCTCTGCCATCCTGTTTCACCGTGATTTCTTGAACACGGTTACTTTCTCCTCTCACGCGATAAACTAGTTTATATTCCCGAGGAGTTTGGCTCCAATTAGGGATCGCTTCTATCTTCATGCTCTTCAAAGAGGGGGAAACATTCACAGTCAGAATACCATTCGAGTTATCATCGATTTTATCCAATACGTCCGACTTCAAACGGCTCAAATACCCAGTGTTCACCGGCTCGCCCAATGCATTTAGACTAATGAAGTTCTTATTCACACGAAAACCCTGTACACAACGGATATGCGCCTTGTCTAAACTGCTCGGATTGGAGTTGATGCTTGGAAGCACTTTACCATTGTTCAGTGTAAGTGTCAGAATTTTTTTGGTTTCATTACCAACTTCATCACGGTCTATCAACCAAATAGAAGATGATACATTGTTCATATCCGATATCCGAACAATGGGAATCTGCGGCGTGCTTACCTCGTTGAGCAAACCTTGCTTGTAAAGCATAAGGGTGGCTTTCCCGTTACTATCTCCATCGGATAAGGAGTAGTATTGAATAATTTTCGTATCAAGCAGTTTCAAAAGTTCCTCCACATCCTTTGAAGCCGGGATGAACCATCCGGTCGGACAGCTGATGTGCGACACATTGTCTTTGGTGAAATCCTGTCCTTCGAAGTTTTCCACGCTGTTGTTTGAAGCCCCCACATTACGATCACGCCAAGTGAGGTTATATTCACTCAAAATAAGGTCTTGGGTAGAGAAAGCGAACTGACTCACATTGATGATATGCTCCTTAGAAGTCATACTTTCGACTGGCGATTTAGAAATTACTTTAATCTTAAAAAATAGTTTACGAGGTGATCCTGTAGGATTGGTTTTAGCTTGCAGAGTTATTGCAGTTCCATCCGGATTCGTCAAACTCATCCAGTCGGGTTCCTGACCCTGCAACGGCTTGCCTGTTTCATCCACCCACTCCACATTGCTGGTACCCTGTTTCATCACCACAGAAACCGTCAGATCGGGATTCAGCAAAGTAAGCTTCTGTTCTCCTCCTGGTGCCGAGAAAGTAAAGCTAGTAGCTGATACCTGTACCTCTCCGTCCACACTGCCATTCTCTTTGGAACCCAATTCCCAATCGGAAAGGCTGACATCCCGTTGGCGAAGTTCCACATTCAACTGTAAACGCTTGGCACGCAGATAAAGCTTCGTGTCCACATCCTGACTCCATGCTTGCAAGGTAGAAACTTTCAAGTAATGCGTATTTCTCTCCCCCTCGATCTTTGTCAGTTTAGTCACTGACAGTGCATCACTACCCAAATTCACTGACTTATTTTCATCCTTTATATAGCCTTGATCTTCCACTGCACTGATTTCAATATCACTCCAGGCGATATCACCAGAAAACTCCACTGGTAAGTTATAGCTTACACCCTGTTCGCGCGGCATAGTTAATTCCATACGTTCCAGCGAGATAAAGGACTGACCGTCAAAGGTTGTATTCGAATTCACCAAGTTATATGCACTCAGTTCTACAGTCATGTTGACACCTCGACTGTTTAAAGCCTCTTCCGGGGTGCGGAAACCTGGACCTTTTACCGCCGTAATATTGAAACGATACAAACTAGAACGCAAGATATCGCATGTTGTCTGGCTATTACCCGTACCCTTTACAAAGTCCAACCGATAATAAGAAGTGTCACGAACAGCACTCGTATTAGCATAATCGTAGATTCCTCCTACAATGACACAAGGATATTCCATCCATTGCTCTGGTTTCATCGAAGCACCGGCTTTCTGCTCCGGCGCATAAAGAAGAGACTCTACGGACTGGGAAGTCTCATTTACCACGGCTTCAACCCAATCGATACGCCCACTTGCGTCTGTAGGCAAAGAAGGAGCATGAATCGTATAAGGGTTTTCTGAAGAAGACGCATATTTACTTTCTTCTATTGTGTAATTACCTGTCGAAGGAGCCAAACGATACCTATTCATTGTCCTGCCCAGAAGTACTTTAGTCAGCTTGAATGACTGTCCACCATTTCCACCATTCAACAACCCTTGAAAGTCCGGATTCCCCAGATTATTCGGATCTTTAGCATTCACTCCCACATCCACACGAGCCAGGGAACGCAACAACTTGAATGTACCCAAATTCACATTTCCAGCCTTGAGATCATCCACATCAAAGGTAATCTTGTTACATTGTGCCCACATCGGAATTGTCTTATTACCATCTTTCCCCCAGCCCTTCTCCGACACACTCCCTTCCAGAGCCTCTATAGTTTCATCAATGGTATAACCATAGGGATAACCCGTTGTTCCTGTATTGCGATGCAGTAACTTATCATCAGGTTGTGAACCCAATACAGAGGTAGCATTCGCACATAACATAATGGTAAGTTCATCGCCACTGAGGGAAACTGGAAGACGAAGATAAAACTGATTGCCGTTATCCGCTTTTGCCTTGACAGGTCGCCAACAATCATAACGCACTTCACCATCATGATAACCCTGCTCACCCTGCTCTGACTTTCGGAAAATAAGCGCTACTAAATCATCCTTGAATACTGCATCGGATGAAGGATCTCCGGATGTTCCGGTAGCAGGAGAAGCCGCATCACGCAGATTGAAGGTCAGCATCACATCCTCTCCCGTATCTGTTCCAGGCGTATAGCTATCATCAGCATAGTTATCCGTACAGGCAGCTGTGAATGCCAACAGCAAGCCCATCGCATACATCAACATTTGTATTTTAAATCGACTGAATTTATTCATTGTTGTCATTATGCTAATTGTTATATCTTATCAATTTCTATTCTCTGGTTTTACTAATTACTCCATGACTACTCCACTGGCTGTACAGACTCTGACAATATCCAATCATTCACTGCAATGGTAACTACCGCACCCTTGAAATGAATATCAAGCTTGAAAGAATGATTCTTGCTAAAATCTATCTTCGGACTAGCAAGTAGTAGGTTTATCAGATTACGATCAAACAAAGCGCTCCGCACTCCGTTTCTCTCGGCCGTTATCACAATGCGCGACTGCATCTCATTCTCCAATTTGAAGAAACGGAACAGGCAGGATATGCCAGCACCAAAGTCTGGATTGGTATGTGGCTCATATACCGGAGTATAATGCAGCAAAGGGGATGTCTCTACGATGGAGTTGTCAAACTTATAGTCAGCATTACGCAGATCTACCGTAGATGCTAAGCTAGAAGCGTCATAACCATCCGGAATGCCATATACATTCAACTCCAAACGGTTAACATTATTCTCTAGACTGATCTCATATTCATTGAAAATACCCAATTTCATTTCAAGATTCCCCAACGCCCCATACAGCAGTTCGTTAGAAGCGAATGGAACTGTATTATTTTTTTCGCGATGTACGGAAAGTATCGCATCAGCATCCACCGTCACACCACTCTCAAAAGGGGAAACCGTATAAAATGCCTGGTCATTCTCCGTATTGTCAGCCCATACCACACACCGATATTCTCCTGGAGGCACATAGAACAATACAGAATAATTGTCACTAGCCAACTGGACAGGAATTTTCTCAGAATGGGACATATAAAACGTGCCGTCAGCACGAAATAAATAAAAATTGAGTCGTCTGATTCTTTCAGCATAAGTTGTGACATCGCCCTCTTCAGGCACATAACGTACATTTATCCGCAAACCGCCATCATAATGACATTCACTTACGTCATCACTAATACAACTCTGCTGCAACAAGCCCATTACCACCATACAGAATATGGAAAGAAAGTAGGTTCGTCTTTTAACACACATAAAAATACTTATTTCATATTGAAAAGTAAAAGCCGCCAGCCGTTCTTCATCGTTAAAATGAAGCCAGTCTAACGGCTTTCCAAAACATACGCCCGTTCATTGCAATTTTACCAAGAACTATCTGACTGATCAGGAATGAACGGGCAGAAGGAAGGATCGGTTATTGTTATAACCGAATTTACTCGATTGTCTGATCACTATTCACCACAGTCCATGGAGCAGCAGTTACAGTCACAACCAATGTGTTATCCTGAGTTTTGCTTTCATCAGTTGCTTCATCAATAGAACCACTACCAATACCTTTAATCTGAGAATTGATGATGTAGTGCATATTTCTATCTGTCAAGAAATCTTGAATTCCAGATGAAACGCGGGCTTTATAATATCTAACAACCTCATCTGTTACATTGCCCACACCTGATACACCGTTATCCACCAACTCTTGTCCACACACCTTAGCCTTCAGAATAACTACAGTACCCTTATGAGGGTTGTTGGTGAAGTTAGGCAGAGTATAGAAATCAGGAAAGATGTAATGAGTATTGTCATTATTCAGAGCATAAGCATACTTATAAGTATAGGCTGTTGTAGCTTCACTTACGCTACCCCCCTGATCATAAGCCTGATTGTTATCAACATTATCTACAGTCTGACTACCGTTTGACGGACCACCAAAGTCATCAACAAAACCACCTTCGTTGTAGCCGAAATCCAGTTCAAATCCTGAGGGAGTCACACCATCTAATTTAAACGGTGCAATTACCGGAGCTGATTTCTTTACAAACACTGCTTCTATACTCTTCAACTGTACTTTTGCTTCCTCATCTCCATCACTATCCAAAGCTTTCTTGTTAACCTTGAATGTCACCTTTGATAGTTCACGATTCAAAGTAACCGGCAACATATAAGGAGAAGCACCTTGTGCATTATTGATATCAGCTGTACCAGACATGATGAACGAACCATTTGAATCCAAGCCTCCGATATAGCTTTTAGACATTCTTTGGGCAAAACCGCGAATCTGATCTTGAAAATTCCGAGCCTTCTCGTCATCTGAACTACCTTGTACATTCACTAATTTCTCCAAAGCAGACTGCAACTCTTGTGTCGGATTTGCAAAAGCATAAACAGAAGAACCATTTTTAGGAAACTTAACAGTCTTTGAACGCTCGGTAGTTAAGACATATTCCTTATAAACATTATTAGTACCATGTTCGTCATCTGCATGACGGATGAATAACAACACCTTATTCAAATCATTCTCTTTGCCTACCGGATTAGAAGTTAGAGCACGTGTCAAACCAGAAGCCGAAGTGTTTAGTTTAATAGTAACCTCATCTATCACCTTGTTCTGATCAATAGCCGAAGCAACATCCTCTTCATTCGAGCACGCCGCAAATGCCATCACTGAAGCACACGCAAGTACTCCCAACCAACCTGCTTTTTTCATTTGTTTTTTCATTCTTACTTATCTTAAATTGTTTATAAAAAATTACTTAATAGGATTTTCCGCCTTTCATATTACGCTCTATATTAATAGAGAGAAGGCAGAAGGGAAAAATCGGACACTCTGAACAAGAACGATAGGAAACTTAATTATTTATAGTTTAAAATATTATGAAAAAGGAGAACAACTTAATTAATTTACTCTATGTCAAGAAGCATCATTCATGCCTAAACTACACCTCATCTTCCCATTTGGGATTTAAGTATAATGAACTTGATAAGGATGCTCTTGTACTTGAAAAAGTTATGGAAGACAATGCTTTCATCTTTCTATTAGAAGGAAAAATGCTTATTTCATGCAACTTTTATGGAGAAGGAATTCTCATAGAAAATCACATCCTGCTATTGGCAAAGTCTTCCATTGTAAAAGGAACGGCTTTGAGTAAAGTCCGATTCATATCGCTCTCTTTCAATATACCTAAAACAGGGTGCAACAGGATGATGCTTGAGTCCCTATCAAAATACGGAAACATTTACAACATGGAGTTCTTTCCTCTCAAAGTATGCCGTCCCATGCAACTATTCCTAGAACTGTTGGAATATAGCCTAAGACAACAATCCACCTGTTTTCATTTCCATGAATTGATGGAACATGAGCTCTATTTATTATTGAAATATAATTATAAGATGGAAGAAATAGTCCGATTCTTCTACCCATTAATAGGTAGCAATACAGACTTTAAAGATTTTATACTAGGGAACTTCAGAAAAGTAAATAATGTAAATGAATTGATAGCTTTATCTAAGATGAGCAAAAGTAGTTTTACAACCAAGTTCAAGTCTGTATTTGGTATAACCGCTAAACAATGGATGGTGAAACAAATAAATAGCCAAATAGAATACTTGCTCAGCCAACCAGGGGCTACTATAAAAGAGGTAATGTTTGAACTTAACTTTACTTCTCCTTCTCATTTTAACCGATACTGCATGCAACAGTTCGGATGCACTCCTAAGCAACTCCTTTTGAACTTATCTGTTGATAAACAGAATAATAACAAAAAATAGAAAGAATGGAAAAAATGATAACTTTTTTGTTCTTTTTGTGAAAAGTTAGATGTGAATAATACACTAACTTTGCAGCGCAAAACAAAAAATAAGATTTTCTTGAAAACTGATATTACTCTCTATTAATATATAGAGAGTACAAAGATAGACGATACAATTCAATAAAGAAACAGAAACACAACATTTTATTTCAATGCTTTAACTAAATCAATCCTGCAACTTTTTGATTGACTTTCCTTAGTACATCAATGTCAAGTTCCTTCAAATAAATGGCAGTCACAGTTTCTGAGGAATGCCCCAACCCAACACTGATTGCAGATAAAGAAGCACCACTGTCACGCGCCAACGTAGCCCATGTATGACGGGCAGTATAGGTCGTCAAAGGTACAGGGATACCTGCCATTATCCCTATTTTTCTCAAATGATTATTTATCTTTCTCAGTTCTTTACGATATTGCAAATAAGCGCTTTGCTCCAACGAGTTATCTATAATGGAAAACAAATACTCGCCAGTAGGAGCCTCATACCTTTTAATAATCCCCTGTAATTCTTCCACCATAGGAATGCGAATCAGCCGATTGGTCTTTTGTCTCTCATAATAAATCACTTCTGAAATGATATTCTTCTTCAGAAGAAAGGCAATATCCACAAAAGCTATTCCTTGGGCATAGAAACTGAATAGATACAAATCTCTAGAACGCTCCAAATCCGGATATGAACTCAAATCCAACTTGCTTATAGCACGCATTTGCTCACGAGTCAAAGCACGTTTCACCGTACAGCTGGGTGAAGTTCTAACAGCACCAAAGGGGTCATTACATGCACCAGATAACCCTTCTCTAAGTGCTCTGTTGTATACAGACTTAAAATTTCTCATATAATATCGAATCGTATTCACACACACCTTCTTATCTACTAAGAATCTCTCATAACAATGTATCCACTCCCTATCAATTTCACACATATCCACTTTCTCATCACAAAATCTGGCCAAAGAATTTCGTGTACTTTTATATGCTGAAGCAGTTCCATCCTTACCAGCATACTCTTTATCTCTTATTTGTTTGTCAAAATAAGGAAGCAACTTAAACCGAGAACAGTACCTGTCTAAAGGAAAGGAAAGAGAACCATAATTCTCCTTACAACTTGAATGCACCATTCTATCTTCAAATTCCTTATAAATGCGTATGCGTTCCTCCTTCAAACGGCTATTCATGGTATTGGCCTCACAAATACTGAAAGAGGAACCTTCTACAGCACATACGACTCCATTCACATTATCAAATTCTTTAGGAAACAGACGATAACCTGTATATATTAGTTTCTTTCTACGATTTTGAATAATCTGAAATACCAAAGGATATGTACCATTCTTATAACACCTGTACATATTTAACTTCAATTTCACTGATATCATTAATACTTACTTATTATATCATGTAACATTAAATATATTTAATTTAGCATCTAATTCTGACATAAAATGTAACTTATACAGAAACAAGCCAATAGAGTCTAGAACTTCTCCTAATCAACCGAATATCACACCAACAAATGTATCTCTTGTAACTTTACTAAAGCTAAACACTGTTTTAATAATACCGATATACTTTTACCTCCGAACAAAGGAAAGACATGTGAACGGTCTTTCATTTAGCCCCTTCCATCCCCAGATATTGTTTTCTTTGCTGATCAATTGCTATCTTATTCAAGGAAACCACCACGAAGTTAGCCTGCCAGATCGGATTCCATTTCGGAGTTTCAAGAATAACTGTCCCAACTTTTCTTTCAAGAAAAATCATATACTCTTCCTGTACGTTACGGGTATAATAGCACACGAATGACAAGGCTTCATATACATTATCCACACACATGAACACCAATCACACGCTATCCGACTCTTAGCATATCCATACAGCAGTACAGTATTCGAAGCTAAAAGATAAGCCAATACTGTGCGTTCTCCTCCCTTATCAATAGAGGTAAAGACGAAAGACCTCCATACAAATGAATAAGCTTGCTTTTCTCTTTCTTATGCAGAAAGGTGACACACAAACAGTCGTCAAAGATCAGGCGGTACTCCTTCGCTTCCGAGTGGAACTGAAATATATTCCGCACCCTATCCTGCTTATGGATATCCACTATCAGATATCCCTACTAACCAGACACAATTTGTTTTTCACAATCTAACATCCCTTTCCACACATTTCCATCAAGATCCATTACACATCCCAGCTTACTTAATTAAAATTTTCAATCACTTCTTTTTCAGATATCAAATGTATAAGTGAAGTGTCCCCAAAAAGTCGGACAGTAAATTATTTAACTATATTGAAAGAGTTCGGTATTGGACCGGACTCTTTCCTTTTAATCTATATTTAATTCTTTTATTGTTGTTGTAATCAATATATTCGTCTAAAACCTTCATGAAGTCTTCTGCAGATTCGAACTTTTCAGCATAGAGCAGTTCGGATTTCATAATACCCAAAAAGTTCTCAGCCATGGCGTTGTCAAGACAATTACCTTTCCGAGACATACTTTGTAAGACATGATGCTGAGTAAGCCGCTGTCGATGACCAGAATGTTGATATTGCCACCCTTGATCAGAGTGTATAATTAGTCCGTCAAAATTGTCGAACTTAGCAAACGCCTTGTCAAGCATATCGTATATCTGCTTAAGATTGGGACTTCCGGAGAGGTTATAAGATATTATTTCACCATTGAACACATCCAATATGCGCGAAAGATACAGCTTCTCTGAACCTATATTTATCTGCGTGACATCCGTTGCCCATTTACAATTGGGAGCTTGAGCAATAAAGTTCCTATTGATTATATTTGGAGCGATCCTGCCGATCCCGCCTTTGTACGAACGGTAGCGGACCTTTCTAATTTTACTTTTAAGCCCCATAGTGCCCATCAGCCTTCGTACGGTTTTATGATTGACTGTAAAGCCTCGGGATTGCATCTCCGCTACAATGCGTCGATAGCCATAGCGACCTTTATGCTCATGTAAAATGGATTCTATCATATCTTTCTCCTCTGCATATTTATCGCTCGATTTTAAGCGTTTCAAATGATAGTCGAATATGGAACGAGCCATCTTTCTTAACCTCAATAATAAGTTAAGAGGATATTGTAACCTTAGTCCGTCGATGACTTCTGCCCATTCAGATGTGTCTGGGCTTTCTTTTCCTCGACTAAGGCCTTTGCTTTTTTTAGTAGCGCATTTTCTGCTCTCAGACGGATATTTTCTGCCTGGAGTTTCTCCAGTTCCGTCTGCGGTTCTTTCTTCTTGGGTTTACCCATATCTTTTGGCGGTTGGCCCCGACGTTGGTATTGGCAGAGTGCCGTGTAGCCCTTATTACGGGTTAAACGTACCCAGCTATCAAGCGCGGTGCGACTTATACGATAATCGATTAATACATGGGACAAAGGTACACCTTTTTCTAATATTAATCGCACGACTTTTCCCCTAAAATCAGGCGTAGGCTTTAGGTTCAGGCTTCTTAAGGCCGTCATTTCCGTAACGCTCATAAAGTCTGACCCATTCAAGAAGTTTGTTTTCATGAAGATTGTATTCTCTTAAAAGAACTTTAATGGACTTGCCGGCCTTAACTTCGCTCACTAAATAGAGCTTCCTTGTAAATGTGTACTTAATCATATAAAATAAACCCTAAAAGTGTTTTGTCTAACTTTTAGGGTTCACTTCAAACTTGACACAACCTCATTGAAAAACGAGCAATTGAAACCTGCCTATAACATACAGATTACTACAGAGAATCAGTTTATTACTCAATCTGGGGATTTGCAGACGGGCCGAAGATACGGGAACTCTAATTCCTTTTTCGAAAATTTTTCAAAAGACTTATCATAGGCAATCCTCTATAGTAGTGGCCGATGCCGGTTATGGAAGCGAACAAAACTACGAGTTTATGGAGAATACAGGTATAGAGGCTTTTGTCAAGTACAATTATTTCCACAAAGAGCAGAAGCGTGCCTAGAAGAAAGATACTTTTGCCATACAAAACCTTTACTACAACTGGGAATAGGATTATTATCCTTCAACATTTCTAAATTTTAATCTCGATGAAACAATATAAAGGCAAAAGTGTACATCTTCTCATTCTTAACACTCATTCCCTTGTTGGTTTGGTTACTGTCACTCTATTAGTCCGTTTATCACACTTGCAAAATCTATTATTCAATGTTTCTTCTTTTGTAATAGCTTTCATTGCTCTTATGTATTTGTGCAGAGATTTCTCCCTGCTGGTTAAACCTATTCTTAAAAATCAGAAACATGTATGTATTGTTTTTTAAGACTCTCTAAAGCTTTTTCCGTGACGAGGTATGTATATCGTTCGTTGCTACCAATACGTTTGATGGAGCGTGTTTCTTTGAGAACAACAGACTTATTGAAAACGATTTCATATCTGTCACCACAGCTTGTTATCAGGGAATCTACACTACGTTTGTACTTGTCCACTTCTGTTTCTCTGTATCTATCTTTAGGAATAAAAGGTTTATCTGGATCGTTTACAAAATACGCCTCTACTACTACAATGCCGTTTACATCATATACTTTCATAATCGTATTATTTTAATTTGTTTCAAACTTAATGCTCGTTTAGATTTTGAGACCAATCTTTTTTCAATCATATTCTTGTCTCTGTTCGTCGGACGACTTTTTTTAAAATCCACTTATGCCCTTATTGAGTTTATCGACCTGATCTTTTCAACAATATCAAATAGGAGATAGGATCTGCAAAACTAAAGTGAAAAATACTACCCGCAGGACTGGAGATTTTCCTCTTCACCCTTGGACACAGCCTTGCAGATGCGTACATCTCCGGAAATTCCTTCGCTGACAAGATCCTGTCCGATTCAGTAAGGGTATATAAGTACCGCTTTGAGGAGCCCGACATCAGGAACAGAGATAAAAATACGAATAGCACAAAGTCCGCTCTCTTGGAACGAAGAGGAAGGGGCAAAAGGGTGAGAAATGTGTCCTTTCTAAACCATAAAACAATCAAACAAAAAGGGAGAAAGGGCTACCGATAAAAGGGTGGTGGGGGAGGAAAAAGTCTGTTCAACATGCTATACTTCTATATACAGCAAAGTTGAGAGCTGATTGATATTAGCTAATTGGGATTACTCCTAAAACTTAAATCGCAATACAATAGTTTCAAAAAAAGATGAAAGAGGATATAAGTACAATCTTCTTTTCGTTATCTTTGACAGAGTATAGAAATAAAATTCATTTCCTCCCTAATCCTTTAAGATAGTTTTAGGCGGAAGAGAAAAGTAATAACACACATTAGATGTGTATTTAACGTTTAAGCTAAAAGAAGATGAAAACAAAAGAAGAATATATTGTTATGCTTAAGAAGTTCAAAGAGAAGCATGCTTCCAGATATGGCATCCGTTCTATCGGAATTTTTGGTTCGGTAGCTCGTGGAGAGAATCGACTAGATAGTGATGTGGATGTATTTGTTGATTTGGAAGAGGCAGATCCTTTTGTCATGTTTGATATTCGTGAAGCACTACAATCTTTATTTGGCTGTAAAGTCGATTTAGTTCGATTAAGACAAGGCTTACGTAGTTCACTACTCAAAAGAATAGAAAAAGAAGGAATCCCTGTTTAATATAAAAATGATTGATTTGAACCATAAATTTCCGATAGAGATACAGACCTTTGAGAGACTCCGTAAGGGTGAGTACCTGTATGTAGATAAAACAGCACTATTGTGGAAAATAGCTTCCACCAGTACTCCATATTTTCTGAGTCACCCCCGTCGATTTGGCAAAACTCTATTACTTTCCATTTTCGAAGCATATTTCAAAGGAAAAAAAGAGCTATTTGAAGGACTTGCCATAGAGAAATCAGAGACGGAGTGGAAAGAGTACCCGGTGTTATACCTGGATCTAAATGCCACCAAATACGATTCGCCTCAGGCGTTACATGCGATATTGAGTAGCTAGTTGACACAGTAGGAATTAAAGTACAGACATGGGGTGGATGAAGAAACCTTGTCACAACGCTTTATCGGTGTGATCCGCCGTGCATCTGAACTTATCGCCCGAGGGTAGTCATGCTGATTGACGAGTATGACAAGCCTCTTTTGCAGGCATTGGACAATGGGGAATTGCTGGATGAATATTGTAACACTTTGAAAGCGTTTTATGGAGTATTGAAGAGTACCGACCGCTATCTGCGTTTTGTTCTCCTGACTGGGGTAACAAAATTCGCACAAGACAGTGTATTTAGTGATCTAAACCAACTGAACGATATCAGCCTCGATTTTGCGTACTCTACCATATGTGGAATCACGAGAGAAGAACTTATAACAACTTTTGTATCCGAATTGAGGCAACTATCGAAAACAAACGATATGAGCCAAGAAAAAGTAATGGAAACAATGTCCCGGAAATATGAGGGGTATCACTTTCATCATATGAGAAGAAGAAATAGAAAGGACTCTCCATAGAGAGCAGCACCTCTATTTACAATTACCTCTACCTATACCCTCACTTTTCTTTTGCAACTAACAGTAGTCATCCTTTTAAATACTTATTGATACATCTACGGTCCCAGTTAATCCCCTGTTTTACAACTTTAGCCGGAACACCCGCAATAATTACATTGGGCTCATTAAATACCCTTGTTACGATACTCCCCCAACCAATAATACTATTATCAGAGACTTTCACATTTTTACAAACCTTCACATCTTTTCCGATCCATACATGCTTACCTATTACGATACTCTTAGCAAAATTTATCGGCTCACCTTCTAAATTCGTTATCGTATGTGCGTCGGTACACCATATATCAACGCCCCAGCTCAACTGACTATCGTCTCCAATACTGATGCACGAATCATCTTCTTGCAAATATAATGTAACGCCATTAATTACTACACGATTTCCAATATCTACCCGACAATTATTAGCCATTCTTGAAACACCGGATCCCAGTCCCGGAAGTTGCCCAATAATAAGCTTCAATCCCGTCATACCCAATATGGTAGAATAGCGTAAAATAATCGTCCCTATATTTACTATATTATTATCTCCTTTTACAATCAGAAGAAATCCATCACTTAGCAACAATTCTTCCGCACTATCTTCAGAATCGCAATACATTGAAATGTGATTGTTATTCCCAATGATCGTTATGTTAGCTTGATTTATAATCCGATTAAACCGTTCGTTCTGAGAAGCCATACAGTCAATCCGATTATGTGGGAAAATCAATGTAATTTCATTATTTTGACCATTAACATGTTCCATATCATTCTAAATCCTATAGTTTACATTCGTAGCAATACAGCTTTTACTCCTTTCTGCCAAATGTACGAAAAGGAATAGCTTCACATTCATTAGCCTACTCCTGATCTTCTTCATTTTAATTAAATTAACGATTACAACAATAAACCGAAAGCAAATGATCCTCTCAAAGCAAATATCAGAGGAAAACAAGTATGGCAGGAAAGACAGGCACGATGAAAAGACTAATGCTTTTTACTCAAAAAAGCTATCGGGAGAATCTAATTTATAATGCATTGTAAATCCGATGAGGTACATATAGGACAAGCCTTAAAAACGAAAAACTTCCTCACTTCTAAAATATGCGCATATGTTTTTATACTTTTGCATTTATAATTCAACTAAAAAAATCATATGCAGCCCGGATCTTTAGCAACTTTCATCCTATTACTGTTTATCACAACCTCTTGCCGGAATAAGGAAACGCAGTTCTATCCCGTACCTATGGACTCCATAAATCTTATAGCCCCAGAAAAGCCACAACCGATTGCAGCCAAAAGTCAAACAGCTCTTTATCTGGACTCAATCGGACTGGTAAATATCTCCGAACTCGACTCTACATTCATAATCAACCTGATGTATGCCACCCCGGATAATTTCACCGGTCAACTTCTTTATGGTGATTTGAAAGAGGCATATCTCCATCCGGACGCAGCTAAAGCCCTTTTGCAGGCACACCTGTTACTCAAAGCAGAGCATCCTGACTATCGCCTGATGATTTATGATGCAGCACGTCCGATGTCCGTTCAGAAAAAGATGTGGGATGTTGTAAAAGGAACCTCTAAATATTTCTATGTATCTAATCCGGCACGAGGAGGAGGACTGCATAATTATGGCCTGGCAGTAGACATCGGCATAGTAGACTCTCTCGGGCACCCACTTTCTATGGGAACCGAAGTTGATTATATGGGTGCAACATCGCATATTACAAACGAAGCAGAACTCGTGAAAAAGGGAAAAATGACGCAACAAGAACGCGAAAACCGAATTCTACTAAGAAGAATCATGAAAGGTGCAGGATTCCGTGCACTCCCCAGCGAATGGTGGCACTTTAACCTGTGCAGCCGAGACGAAGCAAAACAAAAGTATAAACTTATAAACTAAAATAAGATATGTACCTTTCTCCGGAAACAGTCCTGTTTATCCGGGAGCATCGCAATGACGATATACGCTCCCTCGCATTACAGGCAAAGAAATATCCCCAGGTTGACATGTCCTCTGCTATCGTCCAGATAGCCGGATGGCAAGCCGCCGCTTCAAAAATACCAAGTTGGCATGCTACGGAAAACCTTCTTTATCCACGTCATTTATCATTGGAGCAATGTTCATCGGAAATCACCGCACTCTACAAAGCCTCACTGGCGCAGGGAGAAACGCTGGTCGATCTTACGGGCGGATTCGGTATTGATTGTGCTTTTCTCGCAGCCCGGTTTAAAACAGTCACCTACATCGAACGCCAAAAAGAACTTTGCGAGATTGCCGCTCACAATTTTCCATTATTGGGATTAAAGCAGATCCGGATACAAAATGCCGACGGAGTAGAGTACTTGCAAACAATGTCGCCCACAGACTGTATCTTCCTGGACCCGGCACGCCGCAATGAACATGGCGGAAAAACAGTAGCCATATCCGACTGTGAACCTAATGCAGCCGCACTGGAGGAATTATTGCTCGAAAAAGGGCAACAGGTTATAATCAAACTTTCCCCAATGCTCGACCTTTCTCTGGCTATACGGGATATGAAGCATGTTTCTGAGGTCCACATTATCTCCGTCAACAACGAATGTAAGGAACTGTTGTTAATGTTACGGTCCGAAAAGACATCTCCGACGATCCTGCCTACCCTATCGCAACCTATCGTCTGCATCAACTTTGCAAACCGAAAAATACAGCGTTTCGTCTTTACGCGCGAAACAGAGCAGAGCACCGATTGCTCTTACACCCATAAAATAGGTACTTACTTGTATGAACCCAATGCCTCTATTCTCAAAGCCGGTGCTTTCCGCAGCATCGCTTCTGCGTTTCATTTAAGCAAGCTCCATCCCAACAGCCATCTCTACACCTCGGATGAGCGGATAGAAGAGTTTCCAGGCCGAATCTTCCGGGTGACCGGCTACTCAGGCCTCAACAAAAAAGAACTGAAGAATCTCTTAAATGAAGTGGATAAAGCCAACCTCACTGTCCGCAACTTCCCACAATCTGTGGCAGAACTACGAAAACGGCTAAAAATAGCTGACGGAGGTGATATCTATCTGTTTGCTACTACCCTGAACGATGAAAGAAAAATCATCATCCGATGTGAGAAAGCATAAAATGAAGAGAGGCAACGTCGTCCCGACGCTGCCTCTTTCTCTCAATCAATTTATAGAAACTGTTTGTCCCAACGAATAAATCTCGTCTGACTGCCCATAAGGCTTTTCTTTCAACATCCCCTGGACCTTAACCACAATCCTGTATTTCGATTCAGGTTCTTTCAGTGTATATTCCCACGAAGTAGGCTCACCTTCCAAAGAAATCTGATGCTCTAACACCGCCCCCTTGTAAACCTGAACATAAACGGATAAAGGACGTTCCACCTCTTCCGGAATCGCTGTAGGCAATTTCCATTCAATCAAAGCTTCATTATCAGGTGATAGTGACGATTTCAAATCGGTCACCGGGGGCAAAGAAACCCCATCCTTGAAATCAATGATATCGCGATCCTGACAACCTGTGACAGCAAGTATACAAAGCATCACAGAGAAAAAATATAGTATTCTTTTCATAATCGTCTGTTTTTTATTAGTAACCCGGATTCTGTATATAATTTCCTTTCGCCCAGTTCATCTGTTGCTGAGGAATAGGCTTATATTCATCTCTTCCTGCAACAAAGACAGCATTATTCATCCACGAGAAGCGAGTTTTTTCTTTCTTGAAATAAGCATTCATCGTAGGTTCCAGAATTCCCCATCTTTGCAGGTCGAAGAAACGTCTTCCCTCACATGCCATTTCAAGACGATTCTCAAACATCAGTGCTTTCCATGCATACTCTTTGGTCCATGCAGCCTCGTCAGTATATAAACTAACTTTATAATTCATATAAGGAGTACCGTCTGCCATCAATAGACGGATTCTACTGTTATTGGCACGTTCGCGTAGCTTATTGATGATAGGACGAGCTTCTTTATGGCGATCCAACTGAATCAGAATTTCAGCTTTCCACAATAAAACTTCAGCATAACGTATTTGTTTCACGTTCATTGAGTTGCGGTTTACAATGATACAATCGCAACCGGCAGGTACCAATTCCTTAACAGATTTCAGATAACCATAATCACCGGGGCTTCTGGAAGCCTTCTCTTCATACAACAAGTCCGGATTATATTTATAAGGATATCCCGGGATGGCTGCTGTATGACTCAGACGAGGATCGAAAGTATTTTCACTGAAATACTCTTTGAATCTTCCTTTCAGTTCCGCATCATTAAACGTATCGAACAAAGGCAAACCATCTTTATCAGTTCTGAAAGCATTTGCCATATTAAAACTCATCTTATGGAAGTCACAACATGGGAAATAAGGTTCCCAGGAAGGAGCATTCAATTCTGCACCATTGTTTGTATTTCCACCACTTGATGTTCCGTCGTTGATAGAATACTGGATTTCCCAAATTGCTTCTTTGGTAGCATTATCATATTCCGGCAAGAAGTTTTCGGCAAAGTCTTCACATAAACCTACATTTCCACCTTCCTGATCGGTGATCTGGTTAATATAAACCAGAGCGCGTTCCAGAATCGCCTTATCTACCTCAACCACCTGATGTCTTTCATCTTGCTTGTATGCCATGAACAACAACGCTTTGGCAGCCATAGCCCGTGCAGCATTCTTATTGATACGGCCTATCTCTTCCTGCTTTTCAGGCAACAGTCTGACAGCTTCTTCCAGATCGGCCACAATATGCTCCCACAAATATGTATCATCAGTACCATTAGGACGGTTCGAGATATTGGTCACATCTTCCACTGTTCTGCCATTCTCTTCATCTACCCAAGGAATATATCTCCACAGAGTCTTCATAAAGAAATAGGTAGCTCCACGCAAGAATTTCACTTCACCGGTACGTACGCCCTTCAACGGATAGTTTTCATCGGTAACTTTAGACAGGGCATAGAGTGCCAGATTGTATCTGGATATCGCTACATATCCCTTGAACCAAGGTCCGTCATTATTGCCTACATTAGCGGTCACAGAAGAGAAAACTTCCATATCGTGCCAGGCAGACTGGTCACTTACACCCGATCCGCCTTTGTAAGCATCATCCGACCGGATGGAACCATGCATCCACCATGCATGAGCTTCCGACCAGGGCAGATAAGGGATCAGCGAATAGCACGGAGTCACAAAATCATCAATATGTTCAGGCTTTCCTAATAATAAATCATCAGCCAGCACCCCTTTAGGGTTAATATTCAATTGGTCGGCACAGCTCGTCACCAACAAGGAAAGCAAAAGGGCAGATGACAGAAATAAACTATAAAAGGTTTTCATACTATTTCTATTTAAAAGGTTATATTAACTCCAACTGTAGCGGTAAATGGAATGACATAGCCAAAGTCACGAATTTCAGGATCGGGACCCGAGAAGCGGTTGCTATCCCACCATTTCTTGATGGTGAACACATTGTTAGCCGAAACATAAGCACGCAAACGGCTGATCATGGCTTTCTTCACCAGGCTTTCCGGGAAAGTGTATCCCAATTCCACAGTTCTCAGCTTCAGGTACGAACCATCTTTGAGGAAATACGTAGATGTACGCTTTTCATCATTGGTGTTACGAGTAGACAGAGCCGGAATGTTAGAATCCGGATTCTGGGGAGACCAGGCATTAAATACGCCTTTCAGGTGATTGGTATTATTCACATCCTGAATGTTCCAGAAGTCACTGTATTCAATCCATGAATCCCAAACATCTCCGCCATGCACACCCTGGAAGAAGAGAGCCAAATCTACATTCTTATATGAAGCCTGAAGGTTCAAACCATAAGTAAAGTCCGGATCGCTGACACCAATCCACGTACGGTCATAATCCTGAGTAATGCGTCCGTCGCCATCAAGGTCCTTGTAACGGATACGTCCCAAGCCTTTTCCAGCCTGTTGCGGTGAGTTGTCCACCTCTTCCTGAGTCTTGAAAATTCCGTCTGCCACATATCCGTAGACAGAGTTACGAGGACGTCCGATAATATCGTCCAACATACCGTTTCCACCATATACACTTCTCACGTTGTCAGGCAATTCGGTAATCTTATTCTTGAAGGTAGCAAGGTTTCCCGTAATGCTGTAACTAAATCCAGACGGAAGGTTATTCCGGTATGTCAACAAGATTTCAACTCCTCGGTTTTCCATGCTCGGACCATTCACATAAGTATCTCCACCCTCACCAAACGCACCGATATAAGGGGGTAAATAAAGCATATCGGTTGTTTTCTTATAAAAATAGTCGATAGTTCCGACCAGGCTCTGATTGAAGAAACCGAAATCGATACCGTAATTGGTCTGTGTTACCGTTTCCCATTTCAGTGTCGAATTACCGGTGAGGTATTTGCGGAAACCAGACTGTAAAGAACCGCTTTCCTGTCCGTTCATAGCATAAGAAGTTCCGTTATAATCGGCTACATAGCTGCTTTGCAGGTATCCACTCGGGATAGCCGAGTTACCGTTACGTCCCCAACTGAATCTCAATTTCAGATCCGAAAGAAAATCTACATTCTCAAGGAACGGTTCGTTCTTGATTCTCCATCCCAGCGAAAATGCAGGGAAAACTGCCCAACGGTTATCAGCACCGAACTTGGAAGAACCGTCATAACGTAACGTTGCCGATGCCAGATATTTAGAAGCATACGAATAGTTAAACTTACCAAAGTATGACAACAGAGCATAAGCATCACCCGAACCGGTAGCCTCTGTAATCTTGTCGCCGGTAGCCGAACTCAAAAAAGCATAGTCTCTGTCTTCCAGGGTCAAACCGTCTTTCCGTGCATAGAATGCTTCGCTTTCAGCTTTCGTGAATTCCATTCCGACTACAGCTCCTATCGAGTGTTTTCCGAATTGCCCGTTATAGTTGATCTGGTTGGTCCACTGGTATTCCAGGAAATGAGTCTGATTGTTGCGGACATAGTTGAACTTTTCATCACGGCCCGAACCGTCTGCTTCACCCCATTTTTTATCGACTGCCCGATAGTATGAACCGCGATAGTCTACACCGAACGATGTTCTCAGATTCAAACCTTTGATAATCATCAAATCGGCATACGTATTACCAATTACCTTCAGAAACTTATTGACATTGTCTTTCCCCAGGATAAGGTCTTTCACCGGATTACGATAATCGTCCATACCCACGTCGAGAGAGGCACCACCCCAGCCACCGGTTTCGGTATATACAGGAATGATAGGGGGTTCATTCGCTGCAAGCTGAGTATGATTGGCTTCGCGATAGTTCATGTAGTTCAACTCCAGATTCTCACCTACTTTCAGACGACCATTCAATAAATCGTATTCCGAATTCAAGCGGGCCGAATATTTCTTCCAGAAGGTTTCAATCTGAATACCTTCCGTATTTTCATAACCCAGGTTGAAGAAAGTACGTGATTTATCAGTACCACTCGATACTGAGATCTGATGATTCTGCGATACTCCGGTGCGAGATATTTCGTCGATCCAGTTAGTATCGGCCGAGCGCATAGTCTTGGCTGTATTCAGCCATTCCACCGGTTTCACGGAGTTAAGCACCGGATAACCGTTACCGTCATAACTCCAGTCGTAATCGAAGAAACGAACACTCTGTTTGATCTCACCCAGTTTGTCATCGTTGGCATACGCCTGCCAGATGGCACGTCCATATTCTTCAGTATTCAGTAAGTCGGGTTTATTAACCCACTTGGAAAACTGTACACGACCTTCGTAGCTGATTTTCGATTCACCCTTTTTACCCTTCTTTGTTTCGATAATGATCACACCACCGGCAGCTCTCGAACCATAAATACTGGCCGAAGCAGCATCCTTCAACACCTGAATAGATTCAATATTCGCCGGGTTGATGTCCCTCAAGTTGTAATCGCCTGCCAATCCGTCGAGTACGATCAGCGGGTTGGGTTGTGCATTCAATGACGTAAGTCCGCGAATCTGTATCGAAGCATTTCCACTGGGGCTACCATCGGCAGTAATAAATACACCCGGCAATTTTCCCTGCAAAGACTTCAGTGCGTTAGTCGAAGGATTCTGAGCCAAATCCGAGGTATTAGCAATGGCAACCGAACCGGTCAGATCGGCTTTGCGCTGCGTCATATATCCGGTCTGGATAACCACCTCACCCAACATCGTGGCATCATCGGCCATTACCACGTCGATCTTGCTTAATCCCTTCACAGCTTTCTCCTGTGTAGCCTTTCCAATAAATGAGAATACCAGAATATCTTTATCCGAATTCACATCAACCGAATACTCACCATTCAGATTCGTAATCGTACCTTTCGAAGTACCCTTTACCGACACGTTTACTCCGATCAGCGGGTCACCTGTTTCCTTTTCGGTCACCGTACCCGTAATGACTTTCACCTGGCTGATATCCAGATTGCCTGCGTATGCCATCATTGTCCCCGAGAACAAGACAACCACCCAGACCAAAAGCCTTCTCAACACTTCTTGCAGCCAGTCACTTCCGGAGGCCACAAGGTAAGGTCTTTCATGTTTCATATTCACCAATTAGATTTAATTAAAAATTTAAATAATACTATCATATGTTTTTCAGTTTGCCGAAGCTTCGACAGCAGGCAGCAGCTGCCGGCGGGCTTCTTCAATACCTGAAGTTCCAAATACCTGTGCCTCCGGATCACCATACCAGTAAATGGTAGTGGCATAATCAACCTCACCCCGTTTCCATCCCAGCATTTCAATATCGAACTTAAAGCTCTTATTGAAAGGGATGCCATCCAGATGGCGGGTGCGATAGAAAGCATTATAACCGTGAGAGCTTTCCAAATCGGCTCTCGGAGCTCCTCCGAATGGAGTATAGAAAGGCACTACCGGTGCCCAAGAGCTATTATAGTAGTCTTCCGTACCTGTGCCGAAATGTGAAGGGAAAGTATCATCGTCTACCCAAATCTTCTCGTCACCCTCGCCATACCACAACGGAGCATGATTGTACAGTGAAAGTAAATCACCTTTATAGACGCCCTTTCCTTTCAGTGTAGCGAAGTTCCATTCTACACACTGATCAGCCTCTTCGGGTTTATCATGGATGTAGATACCGTTCTCCTGCCTCCATGAAGCATAGAAATACAATGACCGGTCTTTATTCCACTTCAACGGAGCCACGTTTACCTCCAGTTCAGCATCAACCGGCTGGGAAGAAAGGTTCAGTACTTTCAAGACTCCCGCTTTGCGGTAAGACATCAACCAGCGACTGGAGATGTTCCCTTTCCCGTCGGACGTCAGATACCAACTATCTACTTTGGGAGCACCCATACCACCTCCGGAGAAATCACTCAAGGGCACCCATACGGTCTGCTTCCCATCGAATGTGGCACTGAACACCAATTCCCGCATCAATTGCGCATATTGCTCCGGATTATCAACACGGATATTGAACTTCACTTCATACACCGCATTTTCACCTGTCGGCAGCGGAATGGTCAGTGAATCGGAAGAAAGAAGGTTCTTATTCTCCCGGATCATTTCACCTTTACGTCCGGCCGTCGGATGAAGAAGACGATCGTCTACTTCAGCTATTTTCTGTGCTGCTCTCTCTACCACTTCTTTAGAGAAAGTCTCCACCTGTGTACCCTCCGGATATTTACGGAAGTTGATGTGGTAATATTTTGGAGTAGGATTCACTCCCGGCTCGTCTTCGAACGTCACTTTACATCCACGGGCATACGGGATAGGCAGGAACAGGGTATTTCCTCCCTTTCCTTCGGGCGTATAGCTGGTGTGTGCCTGCAACATTCCCTTTCCCAGTCCGGGCACATTGATCCGCATCAGGTCGTAAGCAGGAATGATCCAGCCCGGCTGGTCGGAACCATCGAAATAAAACCTCCATGTACCGCGTTTGTCAATAGTAGTAATCCAGATACGGGTGATAGCCCCCGGTCCGACTTCGTCGAACATTACTTTCTCGATACGGCCTGCTATCGTATCTACCCGCTTGATTCCAAACCCATCGCTGTTGGCAAACCAACCGGTAGAATCGGGTGATACCGATGCACGGTCATAACTACTTTCCTGACGACAAGTATAAGAGGGAACCGGATATAGCGCCTGTTCCTCCACCGATACCATTTCGTCCAACAGCGTTTCCAGTGTTACCGGCTTATCCGACACTTGGGAACCGCATCCCCACGAACAGAACAAGAGTCCTGCGCAAACGGACAACCATACATTTCTTTTACTTTGTTTCATACTTATATCCAATTTTGTGTTTATTATATTTTCGAGAAAGCATGTTCTTCTTTTGCGGTCTTTTCAGCTTCTTTATCCACTCCCAATTCTTTTTCTATTGCCTCCAGCGACTTTCCTTTAGTCTCGGGCACACAAAATAAAATGAATGCGAATGCAGCGATGCTGAAAACAGCAAAGATTCCGAATGCGACCGATCCGCCCAGGTTATTCAGTATCCAAGGAAAAAACTGAACGGTGAGGAACGTACATAACCAACTGACTCCGGTAGAGAGTGACATAGCCGTTCCACGGATACGGGAAGGATAGATTTCGGAAGTTACCACCCACATCAGCGGTGCCAGCGAAGCTGCAAAGAACCCGATGTAACACAGCACGGCTATCAATGCGCCGATGCCATTGGCAGCAGGTACAACAAAGGTGTAGACCAAATAAAGCAACGAAAGACTCATTCCCAAGCTTCCGGCGAGAAGCAGGATTTTGCGTCCCACTTTATCGACCAGCCATACAGCAATCAGGGTAAACAACAGATTCACCACGCCCACCAGGATGGATTGCACAAGAGCAATATCCCCGGCAACACCTGTCATCTCAAAAATAGAAGGAGCGTAATTAATAATGACGTTAATACCCGTAATTTGCTGTAAGGCGGCCAGTATAGAACCTATGAAAACCACTTTAGCCAAGTTACCCTTAAACAATTCTGTTACCTTTATCCTATCTCTACCTTCTTGTGTGTTTGTGTCGGACACGATCATCTCACCGGCTTTCAGGTTCAGTTTACTGGCCACCTGTCTGGCTTTGCCTGCTTTTCCGCGGGCCGAAAGCCATCGCGGACTCTCGGGCAATATAACCAACAGTAGCAGGTAGGCTACACTAAAGAAGAACGGGAATCCCAGCATCAGGCGCCAGTTCCGCTCGTAGTCCAGCAATATATAATCTACAATATAAGCAATCAGAATTCCTATCACAATGGCCAGTTGATTGTAAGAGACCAGTGTTCCCCTCAACCGGGCAGGAGAAATCTCGGATATATAGATAGGTGCTACGGCAGAAATCACGCCGATCCCCAGCCCACATACCAGACGAAAAACCAGCAGTGAAACCAGATTGACAGACAATGCGCAACCTAAAGAAGAAACAATAAAAAAGATAGCTGACGAGAACATCACTTTCTGCCTGCCATAACGGTCACTGAAACCTCCTCCCAGCAAAGCACCGCAAAGGCAACCTACGGTCAGAATACTTACCACCAATCCCAAAGCCATATCATCCAACATGAATTGTTCCTGTAAGAAAGGAACGGCTCCGGAAATACCTGCCATATTTAATCCCACAATCAATCCACCAAAGACGGTGATAAAGGTATATAGGAATAAAGGTTTGTTCTCTCTGTTCATTTTGATTTTAAATTTATAGTAGTTATACGATGTGTGATTGTTGATGCAAGGTTAGCCAGAATAGTACAGAAGCGATATAACGCAGGAAACAAATAATATAAGAATGGTAACATCCAGCAAAAATACTGCCAGACTATCAATCCGGTTACCCACTGATGTAACGAAAGGATAAAGCTAATAATGAAGCATTTGGAAAAAAATGATTCTTGTAATAAGTGGGTTGTGTTTTATCAAAAGGAAGGTAATGTTTCAAAAGACGTTCGTCTGATGCAACAAAGATAAGCCGCTTTTTTCATCTGTGCAAATCTTTTTGCATTACTTTAATTATCAGACATTTATCTCTTCTTTTTGTATTCAGTGCACAGAGTAAAGACCGTGTTTCAAAAAACGAACGTCTTTTGAAACACAAGAGCCGTTCTATCTGTCTAATTTACACAAACTTACCGCAAAATAAAAGCTGTATTCACAGCCTGCTATAGCCGGTCTGTCCATTTTTTAATGGGAAGGCCTTGCTGAGCATGATCTATTTTATTCACTTTTAAACATTTGAGTTATGAATACGAAGACAAAACTTCTGTATGTAGGCTTTCGTGTGTTAAGCACATGCTGTCTGTACGCGGCTTTTTTAATGATAACATCGTGTGGCGACAATGTTGTGAACCCCGACATCCCGGAACCGGACGGAGGGGATATGATCCCTATTACGGTCAGCCGGGTTGAGGATGACAGCTATATGGAAAGTCATGTTGATACTCCCGACACAACGGGAGGAAGAACGCTTGTAGACGAATGGGTACCGGTTAAGGAATCACCCGCCAGCAGGGCCATACCCGCTGCCGTACCTTACGAGGGTCCTTCAGTGGTCCGGATGACACTCCGCGAAGAGCCGCAAGTCACTACCCGTGCCGCTACATTGGGCAACGGCATTTATTTCCGGTTGATCGCTTTCCGTAAGGTGGGCAGCAATTACGTGTTCCAGTCGGCAGCGGATTTTACGACGAACGGGGCTTCCGCTCCCACACTCAGGCAAGGAAAGTTACTCACCAGAGCGGGAACTGTCCGTGTGATCGGATACTCGTTCAATAGTACGACAGCGATGGGAACGATCCCTTCATCCTATGCTTATAACGGTACTTCCGTCACTATCCCGGATATGAATAATGATTTTATGGTTTATGATTCGGGAGATATGGCAAATGTGAATACGCTCAGCCATAACCTGTCGGTTAGTTTCACGCAAAAACTCTGCAAGCTGACGGTTAAGCTCTCCTTGTCGCAGTTTGTAAGCAACACGTTTACCAACTGTACGGGCGTATATGTTTCTCAGGGCGGCAATGCGTCCGCCTGGACGATAGGTCCCTCTACAAATAATGTAAGTGCCAATACCGGAAATACGTCCACATTCAATATAGTCAATAATTCGACTGCCACTGTGCGGTTAGTTCCTTTTTCAGGTTCACGGGTGATCACGGTGCATATCGGTACGCTGACTCTTAGTAATTACTTCAATGCGAATAATCGGAATATCACCTCAAGTCAGAATGTGCAGTTGCTGCCGGGACGGAGTTATACCATTACACTGAAGTTTGAATTGGGAGTACAATTGCCGGCAAGTGACATTAACCTGACACAAAACGGATGTACGGCAAGTGATAAAAATAACTTGGCGAAGTTGAGATGGGCCACGGGAAATTCGAAGAGTACCGGAAATACGAATTACGTATGGACTACTGCAACAGATAGAGGTTATTATTATACGTTTTATAGTACCTATACCGGAAATACAAATACTAATAATACAGATCCTTGCTCTAAATTGAATACTGCATATTATGGTACAGGATGGCGTACTCCAAGTAGGAATACCTTAGCAATGCTATCTCGGTGTACAAACAAAGCATTGATTAATAAAGGCATGTGGTTTATGAATAGTAGTACAGGGCTTTTCTTACCTGCTGCAGGATATCGTAATGACAATAGGGGAGGCAGTGGCACTGAAGCCACAACAGGTCCTGATACTGAAGGATATTATCAAAGTAGAGACGATGCAGGTGGAACTGTTTCGTATTTTATGCTTTTAAGAAATGGAACGGCCGAAATTCAGGCTTACCAAAAGAAAGATGGTAAAACAGTACGTTGTGTAAAAGGAGATTAATAATGAATATTCTTTAAATTAACCTACTTAAGCAAACTTGATTCAAAGGTTAGCATGAGGACAATGTTATATCACATGCAATTATAAAATGCATAATCGAAAGATTACAAAAATACTGATAACTTGGCACTTCCATACATATTGGACGAAATGAAAAACAAGATACTGTCTTATGCACAGAACGCTTTCTGTACATAAGACAGTATCTGACATTGAATGTATTTACAACTAATTTTTATCAATTGTAGAAAAAAAATAAGCAATAGAATAATAACGAAGAGGATTCCGGATACAATCAAAAAGGTGAAGATTTGATATTTTCACCTTTAGTAAACAGAAAAAACGAATGATTAACGATAATTTGGTGTGAACAACTTGTATCTTGAATTTCAGTGATACATCATTCAAGGGATCTTACAATATCAAAATATAGTGGTTTAAAAATTACGTATAGCACCAATAACATTAGTTTTGCCTTAAGATCAATGTGAAATTGACATAACAACGTTATTTAATGATAAACATCAGATAATTCTTGTAATAATCATAGAATAATTTCTGAAATAGAAATTATTCTCAAGTATCTTTATTATTTTTATACCGAAAATAATAAAGATACAATGGCAGAAAAAAAACTTAATCGCCTAAAGGTTATTCTTGCGGAGAAAAATCTTTCCAACAAGTGGTTATCAGAGCAACTTGGTGTTGGGCAGGCAACAATATCTAAATGGGTAACGAATTCTTCTCAGCCCAATTTAGAAATGCTTCTCAGGATGTCTGAATGTCTTCAGGTATCACTCGAAGAATTAGTTCGCTTTGATGCATTGCCTAAAATTGAGAAAAAGAAAATTACATATAAAACGTGATAATATACAATAAGATGATAACAGTACATTCAATATACATTGATGCTTCGCAGCATATGACTTCAACTGAGGATAATACCATAGATTTGGTTGTAACATCTCCACCATATCCAATGATTGAGATGTGGGATGAGATTATGGCTAAGCAGAATCCTGAGATTACCGATAACCTTGAGAGTAATCCTGAGATGGCATTTGAATTGATGCATCGGGAGTTAGATAAGGTTTGGAAAGAGTGTTTTCGTGTATTGAAAGTTGGTGGTTTTCTGTGTGTTAATATAGGAGATGCCACGCGTACAATCAATGATAATTTCACACTTTACAACAACCATAGTCGTATATCAAAAGCTTGTATTGAGATAGGATTTGTTGGTTTGCCTAATATCATTTGGCGCAAGCAGACAAATGTTCCTAACAAGTTTATGGGTAGCGGTATGCTACCTTGTGGTGCATATGTAACTCTTGAGCACGAATGGATTCTTATTTTCCGTAAAGGTAGTAAGCGTGAATACAAGAAGGCTGATGCAAAGCTGAACAGAATGAAGAGTTCTTTTTTCTGGGAGGAACGTAATGTGTGGTTCTCTGACGTGTGGGAGATCAAGGGCACAAAGCAAAAGATTCAGAAAAAGACATCTCGTGAGCGAAGTGCTGCATATCCATTCGAGGTCCCTTATCGACTGATTAACATGTTTTCACAAAAGGGTGACACAGTAATGGATCCTTTCTTGGGGACAGGTACAACCACACAAGCTGCTATGTTATTGGGACGAAATAGTTGTGGTTATGAAATCGATCCAAATTTTGAGACAATCATCCGAGAGAGTATTGATTCCTTGAAGTTAGACTCATGTAATAATTTAATCAAGCAACGCTTTGACGCACATAAAGAGTTTATCGTAAGTAGGCGAGCATCTGGTAGGGACATCAAACATTATAACAACAAATTAAATTGCGAGGTAATGACCAATCAGGAGAAAGAAATTGAACTGAACTACCTTGAAAGCATTCTGTTGGATCAAGAAACCGGTAAGTATGTTGTTACATATGAAGACCACTCAGATTTGAATGAACTCCCATTTAAAGACACGTTCTTCAAAGTAGCAAGATAACACGATGAGTACAACGCATTTATTTATAAACGGCGATAGTCGTAAGATGTCACTGGTTTCAAATGAGTCGGTTCAACTTATTGTAACTTCTCCACCTTATTGGCAATTGAAAGATTATGGTTCTGATAAACAGATTGGTTTTAACGACTCATATGAGGAGTACATCAACAACTTAAACCTCGTTTGGAATGAATGTTTTCGTGTGTTAGAACCAGGATGCCGTCTATGTATCAACATCGGCGATCAGTTTGCACGTTCTGTCTATTATAGCAGATATAAGGTAATTCCTATTCACTCGGAAATTATCAGATTCTGCGAAGAAGTAGGATTTGACTATATGGGGAGTATCGTATGGCAGAAACCAACGTCAATGCACACTACTGGAGGTGAAAAGATTATGGGTAGCTTCCCTTATCCTCGTGGGGGTATTGTTAAAATAGATTTTGAGCACATCCTTCTTTTCAAGAAAATTGGTAAAGCCACTCCTATATCAAGAGAAAAAAAAGAAGCATCTAAATTTACAATAGAAGAATGGAATGAATACTTCTCTTCGCATTGGACTTTTGGAGGTGCAAGACAGGATAAGCATATTGCCGTTTTTCCAGAGGAATTACCCAAACGCCTTATCAGAATGTTTTCGTTTGTTGGCGATACAGTTCTTGATCCTTTTATGGGTAGTGGCACAACAGCATTGGTTGCAAGAAATCTCAACAGGAATTCCATAGGCTATGAGATTAACAAAAACTTCCTGCAATTCTATAAGGAGAAGGTTGTGCTGTCGAACGGCAATGGCGACACTGTATTCGATGCCAAAGAAGATCATAGTACTATCGACCTTCAATGTGCATTGGACAATCTTCCATATAGATTTGTGGACGTTCATAAGTTAGACAAGTTGATCGATGTTAAGCAGAATATCTATGGTAATAAATTTGAAATAGATAAATCTGTGTTGACAAACGAGAACGATTTGTTTGTCCCAAATGCAGACAAGGAAGTTAAGGATGTCGAAGGACCTATGGTGATGGTTAATCATGCACGCAGGGAACTTCGTCAACTCATGATCGAAAAAGGAATCTGCTATCTGCGTGCAGGTAACACAAAAGGCTCTGTGTTAGTTCAGGCTGGATTCGAACGTTTGCAATATGTATTGCTGCATACAGCTGGTTACGAACCTCAGTTATTCAAATTGAAGACAAAGGGTATGTTCCAAATCTGGACAAAAGAGACGCTTATTGAAAATGGCTTCAGTCCTCAAAGCTCACCCTATTATGTGGTACTCCATTTTGATAATCAACATCCATTACTGATGAACAAAGTACCTGAACTTAAGGAAAACAAGAATACATATAGAGCTAAAATTAAGAAACTAAGTGAATTTGTGGAGTAAAAGGAAAGGATAGGCTCAATCACCTATCCTTTTCGCTTTATATTTTATTGAAAATCTTCTGGATTGTAGTCAAATATTATAGTCTTATTGCTTTTTTGGTATGATATTACAACACATTGCATTTCTTCGTTATGAAGTCTTCCCGTTCTATCATATGTATCTGACTTAATTTGGACTGGATGATTATTTATGTAGCCATCAATACCTTGTCGTTCTTCCTCGGGTGAAGCTAACCGATAGTTTTGAGTGTTTATCTCTTCTGCTATTTTCTTAACGATGGCATTTTGGACCATTAATCCATCATAGGTTTTCGAAAACACAAAATCCTCTTCCCACTTTTGAATATCTTCTTTAGTTACAGTATTGAGACTTTGTACCATCTTTTGGAACATATCCCATGTTGCATCAGTAGCCTTTTGTATGCCCTCTGGATATTTATTTTTATGCCAGTTTATCCAATCTTGGTTTGTATATCCTATAAGAGTCTCATCATCTCTGAAAGTTTTTATATCTTCAGATACCTGTCCAACGTTTGCCGGTCTGGTTGCCTTTGAATAACCATTTGCAAGGTTAATAACTTGAGAAGAGTATTTTGGAAGCTGTATTTTCTGAGTACCATTAGCAGAAGACACATCATTAAATTTTATCTTTGACTTTGCCATTTTATTAAAAGTCAGTTGGGTTATACTCAATACTTATGCCATCCTTCTTCTTGTCGTAGTACACTATTGGTGCATTGATGGTTTCAGAAAGGCGTGCTTCTAATTTATATGTAGCAGACTTAATCTGAAGTGGCTTGTCACCAATAAAGCCATCAATACCTTGAGCTTCTTCTTCAGGATCAGCCTCTCTCCAAGACTTGTCTAACTGATTGGCTATCGCTGAAATAATAGCTGTCTGGAATTTCAAACCACAGAAGGTTTTACCATAGACAAGATCTTTCACCCAATTCTCGACCATCTCTTTGGTGATAGCATTGAAAGCACCCTTCATGGTCTCATACATGGCCCAGATCTTTTCAGTAGCATCATTAATTGCATCAGGGTATCTCTCCGTGTACCACTCAATCCACTCGTCAATGGTCCTACCATCAAACTCTTTAACCAGTTCTGACATCTGACCAACTACCTTAGGGCGAGTACCGCCAGCGTTACTATTTACCAAGTTAATAACCTGAGTCACATACTTTGGAAATTGATATTGAGGAGCATTTGACAACTCCGTAACCTCATCATTTGAAATCTTGAATTTCTTCATAAGATAATTGAGATAATAGCGATTTATAATTATTAAAATAACTCTGTTACATGAACACCCAAACCGTTTGCTATTTTGTGGATGCACACAAGTGAAGGGTTACGTTCGAGTCTTTCCACCATACCTATATAGGTGCGGTGAAGCCCGGCCCTTTCCGCGAGCTTTTCTTGTGAGATGCCTTGCGCTTCTCTAAGTGTTCTGACTCTTTGAGCAAACTGCTTCAAATAATTGCTATCTTCGATGTTTTGCATACAAATGTATAATAGTCTTTTGTGTATAATATAAAAGGATGTCAACATACAACTGTATGTATGTTACCGTAAACTCACTATATTATATTAGATATTTATCTTTTATTAATACAAAATAAGCAGATAATGAATTGTTTAAGCCACAAACCGACTAATCTTAAAAAAACAATCCTAAGTTCAGTCGGTTTCTTTATTAAGTGCATTTGCTTGCATATGACAAGCACAATCTCCATAAAAATTATTGTCCACGCTGTGAAAGACAAACTAAGCATCCAAGCCTTCGATATCATTGATCTCGTTAAACCGATACCTCTGCTTTACGAACAGTTGTTTCACTTGGACCTCGTATACTTTATAGTTTCATCGTTTTATTTTATTTTCACTCCACGGCAAATCCGATTGCGAGCCACCTCCACCAATACTCACATGAACTTGTGCCAAACCACTGCTGGACAATATAAGAGCAGCACCAAGTAGTTGGGCTTGCGCTTCACTGACTTGTTCCTACAATTCAAAGACAGTATTGACAAATGCCTCATCTGTCAACTCACCACGTAAATGTTGTTAGGCGATAGAATAGGATATCCTGATTTTCGTAGCCTCAAAAAGTTCATCCCCGACTTTCGTCCAGATATGGAGGGAAGAATTGTGGTAGTTCGGCACGAAGATTCGGATTAGTTTGTAGACAAGTAAACAAGAAAGTTTAATAAGAAAACTATCTATACAAACAGTAGCCTTTTTATTAAACCTTCTTATTTGTCATGCTTAAACGGAAATTAGGTCTATAAGATGCAAAGTTTACTTTTGGAACGGTGTTTCAAAAGACGTACGTCTGATGCAACAAAGATAAGGCGCTTTTTTCATCTGTGCAAATCTTTCTGCATCGTTTTAATTATCAGTTATTTATCTATTTCTCTTATATTTAATGCAGAGAGTAAAAATAATGTTTTAAAAGACGTACGTCTTTTGAAACGCCACCGTGTATTCAAGAGCGTTATATCTGATTGTAATACACAAACTTACGCATAATAAAAGTTGTATCAGACAGTCTTACGGACTTATACGAGATGTATAGGTTCGCAATGAGTCTTTGATATAATTATTCACTTTAATATCATAGTATATGAATAGAACTTTTATTATGCGAGAGTGTCTCGGTAAAGCCTTATGGCTGTTTTTGTGCCTTTCGGTGGCAGGATGTGCTGAAGATGACGGGATGCCCCATTTATCTCCTGACAGCGGGGATACTACCGACGAGTTAATCCCCATCGATGTCTGTCTGACAGGTGACAATAACTATCACTCTTCTTCTTTTAACAACGCTTCAACCCGTAACCATCCTCCCTTGATCGCCGAATGGGTGGGGGTAAAAGCTTTCTCACCTACACGCACAGGAGAGCAACCGGACTATGACGGTCCCCGGATAGCCTCGATGGAACTGGCGGAAGATACCCTGCCCCATGTAAATACCCGTGCAACCGTACCTGCAGGAGTTTATTTCCGGCTGATTGTTTTCTGGAAGTCCGGAAATAGCTATGTCTTCCAGTCGGCCGCCGATTACACCTCAAATGGTACGGGCACTCCTGTACTCAAACAAGGGAAATTGCTGACACGCTCGGGAACGATACGTGTAGTGGGTTACTCCTTTAATACCGCTACAGCTGCCGATCTGGGAACTATGCCTTCCACGTATGCCTACAACAGCAGCACAGTATCTATCCCTAATATGAGCAAAGACTTCATGACCTTCGATTCTGGAGATATAACGAATGTAAATAGCCTCAGCCACAACCTTCCGGTGAGTTTCAGTCAGAAGTTGTGCAAACTGACAATTACCATTAGTCCCACCGGATACCCGAGCAATACGATCAGTAATTGCACGGGTGTATACGTAAAACAAGGAGGAAACTCCACATCATGGACAATCGGTCCCTCGACCAATGTGGTAGCCGCCAATACGAATAATACGACCGCATTCAATCCGAACACGACCTTGAGTACAACCATACGCATGGTTCCATTTGCAGGGGCCAGAACGATTACAGTGCATTTCAATACGCTGACGGTAGGCGGACGGATTGTGAACAACAACACTGAAATTACCTCCACCCAAAGCGTACAACTGAAAGAGGGAAGGAGCTATACACTAAAAATACAGTTTAAGAAAGGTCCCGGCATCAATGTGTTGGAGAGTGATATAAATCTTACAGGTAACGGGTGTACGGCTCAGGATAAAAAAGACCTGGCCAAATTAATATGGGCGGACGGCAATCTGAAAAGTACAGGAGCGAGTAATAATTATGTGTGGGGAACAAATACAGAATATGGATACTATTATCAATGGCATAAAGATTATGGTGGAAACAATATAGATCCATGTACGAGACTTAACCCTACGACATATGGTTCGGGGTGGCGACTGCCAACAAAAAACGAATGGATAAAATTTGCAAGATGCTGTAATGTAAACTCCAAAGTAACTATTGGAGGTGCAAATGGGGTGTGGTTCTTGAACTCAACAAAGGGAGTATTTATGCAATTGGCTGGTTGGCGTGACTCTGGTGCAGGAACATCCGCAACAACCTGGCCCGGTACTTTTGGCGATTATCTATGTGAAACAGCAGGCTGGGTGTTAGATGTTGACCCGGGCCATATTCGTGTGCATGATGGAGCCAGCACTTCTTCTGGAAACTCTGTCCGTTGCGTAAAAGGTACCAAACAGTAATGTATTCACTTTTAAAATAGATAAATCATGAAAACCGAACTCAAAGGCTGGCTTGCGGACAATACCGTGACCACCGACAACAAAAAAGACAAAATCCTGGTATTGGAAAGCGCCGGAAACCTGACGCTATCCGATGTACTGGATGAAATGAAAAAAGAAGATACCGGCTTGCGGGCAGAGACTTTAAAGCATGCCGTCGATCTCTTTCAGCGCACAGTATCAGAATTGGTACTGAACGGATATTCTGTCAATACGGGGCTTTTTCGTGCTGTCCCACAATTTCGCGGGGTAATAGACGGTGGAGTATGGAATCCCGAGAGAAATTCTATCTATGTTTCCTTCAATCAGGATAAGGATTTACGTGAAGCCATCGCACGGACCAATGTGAAAATTCTGGGAGCCAAAGGTGACCCGGTCTACTTCATCGGCGGTGAGGACGCTGCCACCCGTGCTACGGATGGTAGTGCAACTGCCGGACGTAACTATCGCCTACAGGGCAAGAATATCAAAGTAGCGGGCACAGACTCTGCTGTAGGTATTGTATTGATTGACGGGAAAGGCATCGAAACGAAGTTACCGATGGATATGATTGCCATAAACAACCCCTCGGAAGTATTGGTGCTACTTCCTGCCGACATGAAAGACGGAACCTATGAGCTGCGACTGACTACACAATACTGCCACAGTTCGCAGACAATGCTAAAAACACCGAGAACTGTCAGTCGATTTATCAATATCGGCGCATCTCAAGGAGATGGCGATGGTGATATTGTAGATGACCCAACGGCCTAATAGTAAACATACCGGAACATAGCATATTGTTCCGCATTGAGTTTTCTCAATGCGGGACAATTTTGTATAATGTGTATACAGCATTATCTACGTCTCGTATACTACTCTATATACGTACTGTATACAGAGTTGCATACGGTGCGTAGACAGAACGGATCTGTTTCCCATATTCAGTTAGCCACCATTGCCTCTGTCGGAGTGACCCCATAAAGTGTACGGAAACATTTAGTGAAATAGGCGGGCGAAGTAAAACCGGTCATATAAGCTATCTCACTGATATTGTACTGCCGGGCTTTAAGCAAAAGCATTGCTTTATTGAGCCGGTAATTCCTCAGGTAATCAGTGGGTGAAACCCCGAACAGAGTTTTCATCTTCCGGTAAAGGTGCACCCTCGACAATCCCAAATGTTCACTCAGGTCTTCGATGCTGAAATCGGAGTTTTCATATTGCGTGTCGACAATGCTCAGCAGCTTGTCCCTGAACAACTCGTCTACCTTCATCAGTTTGCATACCTCCACATTGTCCATCGTACCGGCCCGGAGATTCTTCATATAGGCTTCCTTCATCTTTTGCCGTTCCGAAATCATGTTGATGATACGTATTTTCAGGAAGTCGATGTTGAAAGGTTTGGGAATATACTCGTCCGCCCCTTCGGCAATGCCGTAAATGCGCTGGCTGTCTTCGGACAAAGCAGTCAGAAGTATGATAGGGATATGGCTGAAAGCAAGATCGTTCTTCACCCGGTTGACCAACTGGAAACCATTCATACCGGGCATCAGCACATCACTCAGAATCAGGTGGAAAGCGACATCCTTCCCCAACAGGTCCAACGCTTCATTGCCATTACCGGCCACTTCGACCCGGAAATTGTCGGACAGCTCCTTCCGCAGGCTGTATCGCACATCGGGGTCGTCTTCCACCACCAGAATATGATAATCGTAGGTCGTGGACAGCATTTCATTCACTATCGTCGTATCCATTTCCATGTCATGATAACTCAGATTGAAACGGTCGGTCTCTTCCAGTATATATTCGTGGGTATAGTGAGCCATATCTTTGTAAAGCCGGACGCTGAACAAGGTATATTCTCCGGGCTGGCTCTCTACACGAATTTCACCGTCATGCAAATCGACGTATTCTTTCGAAAGATTAAGTCCGATGCCGAAACCTGCCGTACCGAATGTCTTATTACCGGTATAAAACCGCTCGAAGAGATGTTCCATGCTCTCTTTTGAAATCCCCCGCCCGTGATCCTCCACTTCCACCAGAACAGTTTCTGCCTCACCGATAACCCTGACGGAAATATCTCCGCCGCCATCCGAATATTTAAAAGCATTCGAAATGATATTCACCAATACCTGCTCTATCTTATTGACATCGATATGGATATTCAGCTCGTCGATGTTGGTGCAGAACTGATAATGGATCTGCTTCTCCTGAGCAATACCGGTAAAGTAATCGAAGACCTCTCTGACCATTCCTATCAGATCTACCTGACGCAGAATCAGTTTCATCTTGTCGTTGTCAATCCTGCGAAAATCAAGTATCTGGTTGACAATCCGGTAGAGCCGGTCTACGTTCCGCTTCATCAAAGCCACATCTTCCTGAATAGAAGGATCGAGCCTGGAGTTTTTAATCAGTTTGTTTACCGGCCCCAGTATTAACGTAAGGGGAGTACGGATTTCGTGGGAGATATTGGTAAAGAACTGCAGTTTCTGGTTCGAGATGTTTTCTATCTGGTTATTCTTGACCGCCAGTTCCTCCTTCTGCGCCTCTACAAGCTGGTTTTTATCATACAGTTCTTTGTTTTTGTTCTTGATACGAAGATTCATGTACATGACATATCCCAACAGAGGGATAATGAGTAACATCAACGCCAGGATCAATATGGTAGAGTTACGCAGGAACTTGAAACGAGACAGCAGATTGTCTTCTTCCTGCTTCTGGCGGTTGATCCGCTTCTGGTAATGATTCAGTTGTTCGGACTGTGCCAGAATAGTTTTTGCGTTTCCCCGGTTAATGATAGCGGTATTCAATACGTAGTTTTTCTTCACCTTCTCCCCATTGATAATGGCCATGGCCACCTGAATGGAGATAGCTCCTCCGGTAGGATACTGAAAAGAGGCTTCCAATTTCTCGTCGGCTACAGCCTGCAACCCGGCTCCATCACCATATACTCCGTCGATACCTATAAACCGGATACGTCTGCCGGACACAGAGTCACGCTTCATAATGACATCACGTGCAGCAAGAGCCATCACATCATTATGGGCATACACCAAGTCGATATCTGTAAAAGCAGGCAGCTTGCTGACAGCATCGTAAGCACTGTTATAGTGCCACTTACCAAAAACCTGGGTCACCCGGAAGTTTTTGTCGCTGCGGAGATGGTCAATAAACCCGTCATGGCGTTCCATGGCGGGCGAAGAACCTTCCAGTCCCCATATTTCAAGTATTTGGGAATTGGGAGAAAGTTGTCCGTTGATATATTCGCCGATGGCAGAACCGATGTTGTAATTATTGGCGCCGATAGAAACCGTATACTCATCCGACTGTATCTTACGGTCGTGGATAATGGTAGGAATACCTTTCCGGTAGGCTTCCACTGCCACGTCGGTAATGGGAACAGCTTCGTTGGGTGAAATGATAAGTACATCCACATTCTGCGAGATCAGTTTACGGATCTGGGCTACCTGCCGACTGCTGTTATCCATTGCATTATATACTACCAACTCCACGTTGCGGTAATTGGAGGCTTCAATCTGCATTTCGAGCAATACGGCTTCGCGCCAGGAATCGGAAGTGCACTGAGAAAAACCGATAACATATTTTCTGTCCGCCTCTTCCTTCCGTTGGCAAGAAGACAGGAATACGAACAGGCCTGCAAAAAGCAAAATGCCGAACCGAAATAGATTTGTGTTTTTCATGCTGTGTTCTCCTTAGTAATACGTATATAAGACGTCCTGAAGCAAAGAAACAGGACGCCTTATCAAAAGAAAATGTTCGTTACCAGATGGATTTTACCGAGAACACTTCCAAGTTCTTGACTTCTATGTTGTTACCCCAGAAGTGAAGTCCTTCGCGATTTCCTTCACGCGGGCTCCGTTTCATCGAATACGAATAAGCTCCTCCGTCGATGAAGACTTCGATGGAGGTACGGTCGATGTATATGTCGGCTGTCAGTTCCATACTGGTGCGGTCGTCGGGTGAATAGAACACACCGTTTATCAGATTGGAGTTCATGTCATAATCCACCAGAGGCTGTCCGTAAAGATTCAGTCCGGCACTGGTGGCATGTGATAACTTGATGGTAGTCCGTATCCGCAAACAGTCTTTATCGGAAAATGATTGCAACCGCCCGTTGGCTGCATCAGAAGTAAGTGATGTCCAGTTTCCTACCGGCCGGAACAGTTGCTCTGCCTCCCTGACAGGAACACTAAACAAACGGACTCCCTTTGAAGTAGTACGAAGAGTCAGTTCATTGGGCAGCAGCATCATTCCGTTGAACGGCATGCCATCGTGTGAAATTCGTCCCCAGCCTATCTGGATGCGACGTCCGTCGCTGGCAGGCAGGTTGCTATAGGTTTGGGCAGCATACATACTTCCTGTATAATAGTAGTACTTACCCGCCTCCGGAGTAAATGTCTGACCATCGAACGATCCCAGCATATAAGTACCCGAGGCTCCGTACATCACCCATTTCGTGTGATTCTTATCTCCGTCAACCGGCAGCTCAAACAGTTCGGGACATTCCCAGAAACCGGTAACATGGCTCTTGTACTCCCAGTTCTTCAGGTCGGAAGAGTTGTAGATGGAGTGTCCGTCCCGCTCGTTGAGCACCATCACCCAATGTTTGCCGGGTGCGTACCAGAAAACTTTCGGATCACGTGTGTCTTTACTATTCCATTTTGCCTTTGAGTCTATCACCGGATTGCCTTCGTATTTGGTAAACGTACGTCCCCGGTCGAGGCTGTAGGCAATGCACTGCCGCTGTTTCTCCGGATTATCCACTGTATAGGCGGCTACCAGTGCCGGCTCTCCTTTTTTATTAAATCCGGCGGTATTATCATAATCGATCACGGCCGAACCGGAGAAGATGGTTCCCAGTTCATCGGGGTGCAAAGCATCCGGCAGTTCCTCCCAATGTACCAGGTCACGGCTCACGGCATGTCCCCAGGTCATGTTCTCCCATTCCCGTTCGTAAGGATTATGCTGATAGAAAAGATGGTATTCACCTTCATAGTAAACCAATCCGTTAGGATCGTTAATCCATCCGCGACGGGTAGTGAAGTGAAATTGCGGACGGTTCTTCTCTTTATACAGGCTGTCTTGCCCCGCAATCACATCGTCCTGATAGATCTTCTCCAATCCAGCAGACTCTCCTTCATAGCTGATTCGGAGTGTCTTGCCTTTCCAGAAAGAAACATCGCAAAATACCCAATAATCGGGTTTCCCGTCGGCCAGGCGAATCACGAAATTACGTTCCGGAGCCCCTTTCACCTCGAATGTCATTTTCTTCCGGTCCATTTGGTGGGACACGGGAAGGTTGATATACTTCTTCGTAATCTTCAGCGTAACATCGCCGGCAAATGAAGCAAACAGGTTACCGGCAAGCAGCGTTGCGGCAAGAAATAATTTTGTAGTCAAATGCATAGTTTTATTTTGTTAGTTAATAATGGAAAACCTGAGTGCAATTTTACGCATTTTTTCAGGGATAAGCTATCACTCAGCGTACAAAACGTATCACTCAAGTTACCCGAAAGATATTCCCAATGGAAGCGACCGGCAGAGAATGACGGATTTAGCAAAGTTTATCACGGATTCAGCCAGAACCGGTAACCATAAAATGACCATCTTTGCAGCATATTACATTTTATATTATATCTGATCATCATGAAACATCTTACAAACATTTGCAAAGCAGCCTGTGGAGTCTGCCTGGGGGCAGCCTTATATGCCTGTACATCTACTGCCGTACAAACCGGGCCCCTGCCCACCAAAGGGCAACAAGCCATGATTGACCGTAAATACGGCATGTTTCTCCACTTCGGCATGAACACTTACCTCAACGTGGAATGGAGTGACGGCACTGCCCCCGCCTCAACGTATGCCCCTCCTGCCGACATCGCGCAGAAAGCCGCACAATGGGTGAAAACAGCCAAAGAAGCCGGAATGCGCTCCATCGTACTTATTACGAAACACCACGATGGCTTCTGCCTTTGGGACAGTAAATATACCGACCATGACATCGCCAATCCGGGCATCAAGCACAAAGTAGACATCGTACGCGCCGTATCGGATGCCTGCCACGAACAGGGAATCGCATTTTCCATATATTATTCTCTTTGGGACCGCCATGAACCCAGCTATAAGGATTCCGACAAATATAAATACATCGGGTTTATGAAAAATCAACTTGAGGAGCTGATGACCCAATATGGAACCGTACACGAACTCTGGTTCGACGGTGGATGGGACCGTAAAGTGGAAGACTGGCATCTGCAAGAGGTATACGATTACGTCAAAAAGATGCAACCAGAATGTCAGATATCTACCAACTGGACTATCGGCAAACGTCCGGTAGACATGCAGGAGGGCGATTCAATCATCTACTTCCCGTCTGACTTCCGTTTATGGGACCCGTTTCTCCCGGTAAAGGATGATCCTAAAATATATACACATAGCGGGAAGCAATACTATCTGCCTTTTGAAAGCACACAGACCATTTCTGTCCTTGGCAGTTGGTTCAATCATCCGGAAGACAGTACCGTACGTGAACTCGACGAGTTGGAGGAAATATTCTATGTGGCAACATCCAATGACAACTGTTTGCTACTGAATATCCCACCGGACACCAACGGCGAACAAAGCCCCAAAGCAGTGGAGCGCATCAAAGAACTGGCCAAGCTGCTGGGTATCGATTCCGGTAAACCGTTCCCGAAAACGTTGAAGCGTCCCCAGTCTATCACGACCGATGCACGGGCCGAAGCAAGCAGCACACTCAAAAACGACACCCTCCATTACGGAGCCAATTATGCAGTGGACAGTGACGTTACAACCTCCTGGATCAGTGCAGACTCCATCGGCTCCATCACTGTCACTCTGGACAGGGAAGCCAGTTTCAGCAAGTTCTTTATAATAGAATCAGAGAACAGCATCCGGAAGTTCTCCGTCGAGGCAATAAAGGAAGGAAAAGAGATACAGGTTTACCAAAGCGAAGTATTGCCACTCACCAATTCCAATAGTTTCATGGGATACGGAATCATCGAATTCACACTTCCCGAAGTATTGACAACCCGACAGTTCCGTATACAAATTCAACAGTCCGACGGACATCCCAGCATCTATTCCATCCGTTTAAAATAGTCCGACTGTCCCAATATAAATGGATAACGTATAAAAACACGTTATCCATTTGTTTTTTTAGCCCCAAACATTTACCTTTAAACCCGCATAAAACAATGTGTTTGCCTCAAACGATACATATGCCAATCTCAAACACGACATACACCTTTTCATTATCTATGCTCTACGCTGGCTTCAAGCGTGTAGAGAACTGGTGGAATTTCAGGAATGTCATCAGTCCGTTTTACCGCCTGTACTATATTGAGAACGGACGAGGAAGAGTATATATAAATAATGTGGTTTATGACCTTTTACCGGGCCAATTGTTCCTAATCCCCAAGTTTGCCTTCCACAGTTATGAATGCGATGACTTTATGGATCACTATTATATCTGTTTCTTTGATGATTTGAACGGAGTGCCGGGAGTGCTCAATCCACTTCAGCTAAACTTGCAACCGGAAGCCGCTCCGATGGACTTCTCACTGATAAAACGTTATCTGGAACTTAATCCGTACAAGTCATTACAGGTTGTAGACCCACAGAGTTATGACAATACCAAGTCACTTTATGAAAACAGGACCGAGAAAAATCTATCGCAGTTGTCCCACACCATAGAGAGTCATGGAATCCTGCTGCAACTTTTCTCCCGCTTCATTACAGAAGCCAGTATGAGTCAACTACACGGCAGTAACTCATACATCAAACTGGACGAGGTGATACAATACATCCACAAGAACCTCGACAAACGTATTACGGTAATCGAGCTATCCGAGCGGATGTGTCTCACCCCTGACCATTTCTCGAAAGTATTCAAAAAGATAATCGGTGTGTCTCCCTGCGAATACATCCAGATGAAACGTATCGAACGGGCACAAGCCATGCTGATCTCTTCGAAACTCAATATCATGCAGATAGCGGAATGTGTCGGCATTTATAATCCTGCGCAATTCACCCGCTTGTTCAGCAAGCTGACCCAATGTTCGCCCAGAGAATACCGGGCGAAACAATTGAATGATATCACTTACTTACGGAAGAAAGATTCAGCTTCTCACGCAAGCGGTTCAGAATCGTGATATCTTCTTGCCTCAGTTTGCCGTCACGACCGGGAGGGCAGTTTAAAATCAAAATATTGTCATTCCTGGTACATTGACGGTATAGTTTCGCCAACTCGTCAACAGACTTGAAGTTTGTATCCGTAGTATGATAAAACCAACGGTCACTAATACAAACGGTCGACTCCCAAGGCATATAATAATCTTTGCCGTCATGGGTAAACAGCTTCGGGTCATCGTCTGCCGGCAGGTACGGATCGCCCAGTCTGAAGTCACTCGGAAAATAACGAATCGGATATCCCGCCCGTTGATCACCCGGCAACACAGGATGCGCATCCGCATTTTCAGGTGAACCGATGCTCCAGTTGATGCCTATCTGGCATTCGGGTTCTTTCGACTTGATGGTTTGATAGATATCCATCACCGGCCAACGGTAATTCTGTTTCACCCATCCTCCGTCAAACCAGAACTCAACAATAGGAGTATGCTTTCGTGCAATGTCGACCAGTTCGGCGAGTTGCCGAAGCATATACTCATTGTATCCGGCATCTTTACTCCGGTCGTCAACGTCCCGGTTCATTTTGCGGTCCCAAAGTGAGTAATATAACCCAAGCCCAATTTTATACTTTTTGCAAGCCTTGGCCACAGCTTCTACCACATCGGTTTTGTTTCCGGAAGCAGCCACATCGTAATCGGTATACTTACTGTCCCAAAGACAGAACCCATCGTGATGTTTAGTGATCAGAATCACATATTTCATACCCGCGTCCCTGGCGGTTCTTATCCACTGTTCGGCATCAATGGCAACAGGCGCATACGAGGAAGCCGGCTTGGAACCGTCCGTCCACTCTTCATTATGGAAAGTATTGATGCCAAAGTGAATGAACATGCCATACTTACGTGCGATCTGCTTCTGTTGTGCCTTGCCGGGGAGGTCAGAGGGAACAGGAAGAATCAGTTTTTGTGCATGAGCACTTATGCCCAGCATCATTAAAAGAAAGCTGCTTAAAAAGAATCTCTTCATAACTAATAATAAACTTGATGGTACATCACAGGATTATTCTCTACACAGCACAAAGATACCGGACATCCCGAAAGGTAACTTTTCAAAAAACGGGGTATTATTGACTGTTTTAGTGTTATTGGGTAAGAAGATAACGACAGACAGGCGATAACAGAATCGTAACATCTTTGTCACCCAGCGTTCAAACAACTGTAAAAGTGACGAAACTTCCTCCCTCTACTTTTGCAACAAATTATTAACGCATACTAACAAATATGAAACGAATTCTGAAACTGGTATCATTCGTTCTTTTATTATCGAACATGGGCGGTCATCTCTACGCCGATGAAAAAGCAAACGTAGTAAAACAAGGTACGATCCGGGGACGTATCATCGACACATCCAAACAGACATTACCGGGGGCCTCGATCTACATCGAGAACCTGAAAACAGGAGTAACCAGCGACGTAAACGGTTTTTATACCTTCGCCAATCTCAATCCGGGAACTTACACCGTAAAAGTAAGCTATGTGGGATATGCTCCCGTAGAAATGAAAATAACGATTCCCGAAGGCAAGACGCTCGAAAGAGATGTCATACTGAATGAAGGGGTCGAATTGCAGGAAATTGTAATAGGCGGTGCTTTTCAAGGCCAGCGCCGCGCCATCAACTCACAAAAGAACAGTCTGGGCATCAAGAATGTGGTTTCTGCCGATCAGGTAGGTAAGTTTCCAGACTCAAACATCGGAGATGCGCTGAAGCGCATCTCGGGTATCAACGTTCAATATGACCAGGGTGAAGCCCGTTTCGGACAGGTACGCGGTACATCGGCAGACCTCAGTTCTGTCACGATCAACGGTAACCGTATCCCATCGGCAGAAGGTGATACACGTAACGTGCAGCTTGACCTGATTCCGGCGGATATGATTCAGACCATCGAAGTGAGCAAAGTGGTAACCTCGGACATGGACGGCGACGCCATCGGAGGATCGATCAATCTGGTCACCAAGAACTCTCCTTATAAACGTACGCTGACAGCCACAGCCGGTTCCGGCTACAACTGGATCAGCGAAAAGGCACAGCTGAACCTGGGATTGACTTATGGCGACCGCTTCTTTAATAATAAACTGGGAGTCATGCTATCGGCTTCGTATCAAAATGCCCCTTCGGGTTCGTACGATACGGAATTCCTCTGGGAGAAAGACGATAAAGGCAATGTATATATCAACGACTATCAGATACGCCAGTATTATGTGACCCGCGAACGCCAGAGCTATTCGGCAGCCCTGGATTGGGACATCAACGAAAACCATAAACTGATGTTCAAAGGTATTTTCAATAACCGGAACGACTGGGAAAACCGGTACCGCACTACTCTTAAAGATCTGGACGAAGAAGGCAAAGCAACCGTACGCGTACAGACTAAAGCCGGCACACCCGACAATCGGAATGCCCGTCTGGAACGCCAGCGCACAATGGACTTCACATTGGGCGGGGAGCATCTGTTCGGACCGCTATCTATGGACTGGAACGCCAGTTATGCCCAAGCAACCGAGGAGCGTCCGAACGAGCGTTACATCGACTTTCAGCTCAAGAAGCAACAATTCGATATGGATCTGAGTAACGAACACGAACCATTGGCTACTCCGAAGCCCGGCTCTACGATGACGCTGAACAAGGATTTCGGCCTGAAAGAACTTACCGAACAACAACAAGACATCAAAGAAGAAGATCTGAAATTCTCTATGAACTTCAAGCTTCCGTTCCAAAACGGAAATAAACTGAAGTTTGGAGCCAAAGTAGTGCGCAAAACCAAAGACAAGGAGGTGGATTTCTATGAATATACCCCGAAAGATGAAGATGCATTTATGACCCACAGCCTGCAAAATACGGTAGATCAGACTAACAAAAACTTCATGCCGAGTAACAAATACAAGGCAGGTGTTTATGCCAGCAAAGAATATGCAGGCTCACTGGATCTGAACAATCCTTCCTTATTTGACAAAGAACAGGTACAGGAAGAACTGGCAGGCAACTTCGAAGCACGCGAGACTGTAAGCTCGGGATACATCCGCTTCGACCAGAAACTCACCGACAACGTGGAGCTGATGACAGGACTACGCATTGAGAATACCAGCCTCAGCTATACCGGACGGACGTATGACGACGAAACAGACCAAACCTCAAAGACTGCCCGAGAGACAAACAGTTACATCAACTTCCTTCCGTCACTCCTTATGAAGTGGAGCATAAATGAAGATTTCAAGGTACGCGGTTCGTTTACCCAGACGCTGTCGCGCCCGAAGTATTCCGCCCTGGTGCCCAGCGTCAACATTAAACGTTCGGATAACGAAGTGACAGTGGGTAATCCCGGCCTGAAACCGACTCTTTCTTATAACTTCGACCTGAGCGCGGATTATTACTTCAAGAGTATCGGCCTGGTCAGCGCAGGAGTATTCTACAAGAAGATAGACGACTTCATTGTCAACCAGGTGGCTACGAACTACGAATACAACGGCAACCTATACAACCGCTTTATCCAGCCCAAGAATGCAGGCAATGCCAATCTGATAGGTATGGAACTCTCTTACCAGCGTGATTTCGGATTTATCGCTCCTGCCCTGAAATGTGTCGGCTTCTATGGCACGTATACTTTCACCCACTCCCGTGTAGAAGACTTCAACTTCGAAGGACGCGAGAACGAAAAGGACCTGAGCCTGCCGGGCTCTCCGAAGCATACCGCCAACGCATCACTTTATTTTGAGAAAAGCGGGCTGAATCTCCGCCTGAGTTATAACTTTGCCTCCGCCTTTATTGACGAGATGGGTGAAGACGCCTTTCACGACCGCTATTATGACCGTGTGAGCTATCTGGACGTAAACGCCAGTTACACTTTTGCAAAACACTACACCCTCTATGCCGAAGCAAACAACCTGCTGAATCAGCCGCTCCGCTATTATCAGGGGACAAAAGACCGCACGATGCAGGCGGAATATTATGGCGTAAAGATTAATGCCGGGTTTAAGATCAACTTCTAACCGGCTATCAGAGGAGGTTGAATCAACGGTGCAGCGGCTATTGAAAAACGGTGCACCGCTGATTAGGAAACGGTGCATCGCTCCTTTAAAAACGGTGCACCGTGAGTCTGAGATTAAAACCGTCTTCTCGCATCACTGATGAAAAAACGTATTCAATTCATTAATAATCAATATAAAAAACCATATTTATGAAATTAAAGAACTTACTGACACTTCTGTTTATCTTCATCGGGGCGGTAGCCTCAGCCCAGATCAGGGACTACTCTATATTCGACAAGAAGTTTAACTTCTATATTGCCAACGATCTGGGACGTAACGGCTACTACGACCAGAAACCAATCGCCGAATTAATGGGAACCATGGGCGAGGAAATAGGCCCTGAATTTGTACTGGCTCCCGGAGACGTCCATCACTTCGAAGGAGTACGCAGCGTGGACGACCCGCTTTGGATGACCAACTTTGAGCTGATCTACAGTCATCCGGAGCTGATGATCGACTGGTATCCTGTGTTGGGAAACCACGAATACCGGGGTAATACACAGGCTGTACTGGACTACAGCCGGGTGAGCCGCCGCTGGACCATGCCTGCACGTTATTACACCAAGACATTTGAAGAAAAAGGTGCCACCATCCGCATTGTCTGGATAGATACCGCTCCCCTGATCGACAAATACCGCAACGAAACCGAAACTTATCCCGATGCCTGCCGGCAGGATATGAACGGACAACTGGCTTGGCTGGATTCTGTGCTGACTGCAGCCAAAGAGGACTGGGTAATCGTTGCCGGCCATCATCCTATCTATGCCGAAACACCGAAAGACCAGAGTGAGCGCGGTGATTTGCAAAAACGGCTCGACCCTATCCTGAGGAAGCATAAGGTAGATATGTACATCTGCGGACACATTCACAACTTCCAGCATATCCGTGTACCGGGCAGTGATACCGACTATATCGTAAACTCTGCCGGATCGCTGGCGCGTAAGGTGAAACCGGTTGAAGGTACTCAATTCTGTAGTCCCGAACCGGGCTTTTCTGTATGTTCTGCCGATAAAAAGGAATTGAACTTACGTATGATCGATAAAAAAGGGAATATACTCTATACAGTGACCCGAAAGAAATAAATCACTCTCTCTTGAAAAATACACAACTTTCAAAGAGCCGGCTTCTTCGCGACGAAAGAGCCGGCTCTGTTTTATGGGGCACAGGAGCCAATTACGCAAACTGACACTGAGTTTTAATCTTTAGGAATATATAAGATAGAATCAGTCTCTATATCCTCTATAGTAAATCAGAACCTGAAAGCTCTATAGTACTCCTGCTTCTTCACTCTGCAATGAATCGGAGAACCAACTCTCTGAGAGATTCTATTTGTCAATATTCAAAAACAAATCAACAATCCACAAAACGTATTAAATAATTACCAAAAGTGAATTAAGAGCGTTTACCTCTCGAAAAATCGTCGTCTAAGACGACAAAAATTGTCATCTTAGACGATGTTTTGTTGAGATCGTGACGACGGTATATCGCCCTCTGGACGACGATTTTCAATTTTCCCGATTTTGTATAAAAAGAAAACCGCTACGGATAGCGGTTTCTAATGGTATTATGTCTTAATTTTTACTTATCTTGATTTCTGCTTTTTTTTAGAGGATCTATCCAGATGCTGACCAAGCGGGTGGGATTCTTCTTTTTAATCTCCGTAAAGATAGGAACAATCGTTTGAGAAAGCAAAGAAACAGGGCGAAAACTTATTTCTTACGATAAAAGACATAGAGTGTGCCATAAAGTATTTATTCTTAATTAACCGGAAACTTAACCGCTTGGGATCCTCCGTGGTGTGAGTTTTTGACTCATCCGCTTACTACTGCTTATCGGTTTTAGGTCTCAGATCATCTTTCGGAATGGTAGACTCGTTGCCGTCACGCATAGCCATATAGTGAGGTGACATGATTTCGACGCCCGCTTCATTAAAACGATCCTGAATGTTCTGATGCAGATCCGAATAAATTTGCGCCAGCTTATCCGCCTCGCGAATATAAGCATTGATCTGATAAACCGGGTACCAGTCGCTTAATGACGTTTCAAGTACAAACGGACGAGGATCATCAATCACTCCGGGAGTATTCAAGGCGGCTTCTATCAGCAACTGGTGCACCTGACGCCAGGGAGCATCGTAACCAATGGTCACCTCTGAGTGAATAATCAATCCGTATTCGCGCGCCGAAGAGCTATAGTTCACCGTATGGGACGACATGATAAACGAGTTGGGGATTGTCACCACTTCATTCTTCGGTGTCCTGATCCTGGTCACCAAAGGTGTTTTTTCTATCACGTTCCCGGTAGTATCATTCAGCTGGATGCGGTCCCCTAACTTGAAAGGACGCATATAGGTAATGACGAGTCCCGCAATGATATTACCGATCACCGTACTGGACCCCAACGAAACGATCAATCCGACGAAGACCGATATTCCCTGAAACACCCCGCTTCTGGATCCCGGCAAATAAGGATAGATCATCGCAATCATAAATGCATAAAGCAAAAAGCGGATAATATGGAAAGTAGGCATTGCCCAGTCGGGATAAAAACCGCCGAACTTAAGCCGCCCGGCCTCAATCTCACGGGACAGATAGTGGACAAAACGCACCAGATATTTAATAGCATACCAGATAATAAAGATGGTGAACAGATTGGGAATATAATCGACGATGCCTACCAAAATATCCTTCACCGGATTCCAGATGTACGAAAAGATCGTGTCGGCCAACCCCTTGGTCTGCGGAAAAATAACAAATAGAAGCGGAACAGTAATCAACAACTGGAGAAACACCAGCACATAACGCAACAGGTTGGAAAGGAAGATCAGCAAATTAACCTGCCGTTGTGTGTCCAGCAGTTCATAGTCCTGAATGGAAATGGGTTTCAACTTTGTGTCCTTCAGCTTCTGGATACGTACTTTCAGCTTACGGAAAAGCCAGGTAGTAAGCCGGAACAAGAGATATTGCCCCACCAATACTAAAACGAAATAGAGAATCCGTTTACCCAATTGCCAGAAGCTGTGTTCCTCTTTTAGTTCCTTCAGCTTCTTCACCACCACGATACGCTTATCTGCCGCCAGTTGCTCACGGGAACGTCCTTCCCACAACCCGTCCTGATCGGTAAACGAAGCAATGACCTTATTGCCATACATCAAATCGGACACTATATCACTGCTCTCTATATATACCGAATCGGGATGCAGCGTAAACCGTCTACCCAATTGGGTAATGGCCGCGTCAATCATTTCAGCCCTCTGCAACGGAGTATATCCTCCACGCTTGGTGTAGAGATAAAACAACGTATCACCCTCAACCACCACCGGTACGCCCGGAGTGAACTGACGGAGCGAGTCGATGCGTGCTTTCTGCTGTGCCAGCTTCACAGAATCGGCAGCAAAGGCCTTCAACCTCAACTGCTCCATTTCCATACGCATATTGGCTTCATTCAGACGTGCCTCTTCCAACTCCCTTTTCATATTTGCCATCCGTATGGAATCCGAATCATTCCGGACCGTGGTATGGGTAACGGCACTGTCGCCGGTCAGTATCTCCCGGACCGCTTTCCCTAACTGGGCAAACATACTGTTGGCCACTAACAGAAACAACAAAAGGCTGAATAATCTGTTCTTCTTCATATCAAAAACTCATATAGTCATTGTCACTAAAATGGATAAACGTGCCAAACATACAGATTGTTTTTGACATAGCATAGAGTGAAATCACTATATTTGCACCCGAATCAGTAATTTAAGGTATCAACATGGATATATTACTACTTATCGGAGGATTACTCCTTATTTTAGTGGGCGCCAACTGCCTGACGGATGGAGCTGCGTCCGTAGCCAAACGTTTCCATATTCCTTCCATTGTGATCGGACTGACCATTGTAGCTTTCGGGACATCGGCACCGGAACTGACGGTAAGTGTATCATCCGCCCTGAAAGGCAGTGCGGACATCGCTGTCGGCAACGTTGTGGGAAGCAACATTTTCAATACCTTGATGATCGTGGGTTGCACAGCCCTCTTCGCTCCCATTGTAATCACCCGGAACACCTTGAGAAAAGAAATTCCCTTGTGTATTCTTTCTTCCATTGTTCTGCTGATATGTGCCAACGATGTCTTTCTGGACAAAGCTCCCCGTAATACATTAAGTATTTCAGACGGATTGATTCTGCTCTGCTTCTTCACGATCTTTCTGGGCTACACATTTGCCATAGCTTCTCGTAATACGAACGACGCCCAGCCACCGGAAGAAGAAATCAAAAGTCTCCCGATGTGGAAATCCGTACTTTTTATTCTGGGCGGATTAGGCGGACTTATCTTCGGAGGACAGTGGTTTGTAGAAGGAGCAAGTAACATCGCCCGTAATCTGGGTGTCAGCGAATCCGTTATCGGACTCACACTCGTAGCCGGAGGCACCTCCCTGCCCGAACTGGCTACCTCCATTGTGGCTGCCTTGAAAAAGAATCCCGAAATAGCCATCGGCAACGTCATAGGCAGCAATCTGTTCAATATCTTCTTTGTGTTGGGGTGCAGTGCCTCCATCACCCCCTTACAGTTGGCAGGCATCAATAATTTCGATCTTTTCACGTTGGTCGGATCAGGCATCCTGCTCTGGTTTTTCGGATTATTCTTCGCCAAACGCACCATCACACGGATCGAAGGAAGCATTCTGGTCTTGTGCTATATAGCCTATACAACCTATCTTATCTATCAGATCTGAAAACATTGAGGCACACAGTTTTTAGTTTCTGTACGTGGTAATTTAAAGATTATCACGTATCTTTGCTGCCTCATCATAAATACAAGTTATGGCCATTACAATTAAAAAGGTATCGACGAAAAGAGAACTTAAGAAATTCATTCGTTTTAATTACGAATTATACAAAGAGAATCCCTATTCCGTACCTGACCTCTACGACGACATGCTGAACACATTCAATAAGAAGAAAAACGCGGCTTTCGAATTTTGTGAAGCCGAATACTTTCTGGCTTATAAAGACGGGAAAATCGTAGGGCGCATCGCAGGTATCATCAACCACCGTGCCAATGCCACCTGGAACAAGAAAGATGTCCGTTTCGGTTGGATCGATTTCATCGACGACCTCGAAGTATCTTCGAAACTCTTGCAAACCGTAGAAGAATGGGGCAAGTCCAAAGGAATGGAAAATATTCAGGGTCCCCTCGGATTTACTGACTTTGATGCAGAAGGCATGCTGATCGAAGGGTTCGACCAACTCAGCACCATGGCCACTATCTATAACTATCCCTACTATCCGCAACATATGGAGAAACTGGGATTCGACAAAGACGCCGATTGGGTGGAATATAAAATCTTCATTCCCGATGCCATTCCCGAAAAACATCAGCGCATATCCGATCTTATCCAACGTAAATATAACCTCAAGGTAAAGAAATACACTTCATCCAGAAAGATCGCAGCCGATTACGGACAAGCCATCTTCGAATTGATGAACGAAGCTTACAGCCCGCTGTATGGCTACTCTCCCCTCTCCCAACGCCAGATTGACCAATACGTAAAAATGTATCTCCCGATTGTCGACCTGCGGATGGTGACCCTGATTACCGATGCGGAAGACAAACTGATCGCCGTAGGAATTTCAATGCCTTCACTTTCAGAAGCATTGCAGAAATCACACGGACGATTACTCCCCCTCGGATGGTATTATCTGCTGAAGGCATTATTTATGAAACGACGGGCCAAAATGCTTGACTTGCTGCTTGTAGCCGTAAAACCGGAGTACCAGAACAAAGGTGTTAATGCTTTGTTATTTTCCGATTTAATTCCGGTTTATCAAAAATTAGGTTTTATCTTTGCAGAAAGCAACCCTGAACTGGAAATGAACGGAAAAGTTCAGGCACAATGGGAATACTTTAAAACCGAACAACATAAACGACGTCGTGCGTTTACTAAGAAGATAGACTAAAAACAATGGAAGAGAACGAACTGATACCTGTAGACAACAACCCTGTAGAATATACAGACGACAACATCCGCCACCTGAGCGACATGGAACATGTGCGCACCCGTCCGGGTATGTACATCGGTAAGCTGGGCGACGGTTCGCATCCCGAAGACGGAATTTATGTCCTTCTGAAAGAAGTTATTGACAACAGTATCGACGAGTTCAAAATGCAATCCGGCAAGAAGATTGAAATCAGAATTGAAGAGAATCTTCGTGTCAGCGTACGCGACTACGGCCGTGGTATCCCACAGGGAAAACTGGTAGAAGCAGTCAGTGTGCTGAACACCGGTGGTAAGTATGACAGCAAAGCATTCAAGAAGAGTGTCGGACTGAACGGTGTCGGCGTGAAAGCTGTCAATGCCTTGAGCTCAAATTTCGAAGTACGTAGTTACCGGGATGGTAAAGTGCGCTGCGCCACTTTTACCAAAGGTGAGTTGATAACAGATCACACCGAGGATACCGAGGAAGAAAACGGTACTTACATCTTCTTCGAGCCCGATAATACTTTATTTCTGAATTATACTTTCCGTCCCGAATTTATCGAGACGATGCTGCGCAATTATACCTACCTGAACACCGGGTTGGCCATTATCTATAACGGGCAGCGGATTCTTTCGCGTAACGGTCTGGTCGATTTGCTGAATGATAATATGACAGCTACCGGACTCTACCCCATCGTCCACCTCAAGGGAGAGGATATCGAAATCGCTTTTACCCATACAGGACAATATGGCGAAGAGTACTATTCATTCGTCAATGGACAGCACACCACTCAGGGAGGTACCCATCAAAGTGCGTTCAAAGAACACATTGCCCGCACTATCAAGGAATTCTATAATAAGAACCAGGACTATACCGACATCCGTAACGGATTGGTAGCCGCCATTGCTGTCAATGTGGAAGAACCCATGTTCGAGAGCCAGACTAAAATTAAACTCGGCTCTACCAACATGTCGCCGGGTGGCGTTACTGTGAATAAGTTCGTTGGCGACTTTGTAAAACAAGAGGTAGACAATTTCCTCCACAAGCACGCGGATGTAGCCGAAATCATGTTACAGAAGATACAGGATTCGGAAAAAGAACGCAAGGCCATTGCCGGAGTTACGAAACTGGCACGTGAACGTGCAAAGAAAGCCAATCTGCACAACCGGAAACTGCGTGATTGCCGTATCCACCTGAACGATGTGAAAGGCAAAGGCCTGGAAGAGGAATCGTGCATCTTCATCACCGAGGGTGACTCGGCAAGCGGTTCCATCACCAAAAGCCGGGATGTAAACACACAAGCTGTATTCAGCCTCCGTGGTAAACCACTCAATTCTTTCGGCCTGACCAAGAAAGTGGTTTACGAAAACGAAGAATTCAATCTGCTGCAGGCCGCATTGAACATAGAAGACGGCATAGAGGGATTGCGTTATAATAAAGTGATTGTAGCGACCGATGCCGATGTGGACGGTATGCACATCCGCTTGCTGCTGATCACTTTCTTCCTCCAGTTCTTCCCCGATCTGATCAAGAAAGGACATGTATACATCCTTCAGACTCCTCTTTTCCGCGTACGCAACAAAAAGAAAACACTCTATTGCTATACCGAAGAAGAGCGGGTGAATGCCATCAAAGAACTTAGCCCGAATCCGGAAATCACCCGGTTTAAAGGTCTGGGAGAAATCTCGCCCGACGAATTCAAACACTTTATCGGTAAAGACATGCGTCTTGAACAAGTGTCGTTGCGCAAAACAGACACGGTCAAAGAACTCCTTGAATTCTATATGGGTAAGAATACAATGGAACGGCAAAACTTTATTATTGACAATCTGGTTATAGAAGAAGACATCGCATAGACATGAGAAGAGCCATCTTTCCGGGAACGTTCGACCCGTTTACTATCGGACACTATTCTGTTGTACAACGAACCCTGACATTTATGGATGAAGTTGTCATCGGCATCGGTATCAACGAAAATAAAAATACGTACTTCCCGATAGAGAAACGTGTGGAAATGATTCGTAAGTTTTATAAAGACGAACCCCGGATCAGGGTTGAATCTTACGATTGCCTGACTATTGATTTTGCCCGTCAGGTAGATGCCCGATTTATCGTCCGTGGCATCCGTACCGTGAAAGATTTCGAATACGAAGAAACCATTGCCGATATCAACCGGAAACTGGCAGGAATCGAAACCATTCTGCTGTTTACCGAACCGGAACTCACTTGTGTCAGTTCTACCATTGTACGCGAACTGCTGGGCTATAATAAAGATATCAGTATGTTTATTCCCGAAGGGATGGAAATGTAATAAATCCATGTGATCATGAAAAAAATAATATACCTGCTTACCGGCTTGTGTTCCGTTTTAGGATTACAGGCACAAAACTTCGGCTCACCTGCCATGCGAAAATTGCAACTGGCAGAGTTCGCCATCTCTAATTTATATGTAGATACGGTCAATGAAAACAAACTCGTTGAATCGGCCATTATCGAAATGCTGGCACAACTCGACCCTCATTCCACCTATTCGGATGCCGAAGAGGTTAAGAAAATGAACGAACCTCTCCAAGGTAACTTTGAAGGAATAGGGGTACAATTCCAGATGATTGAAGATACGCTACTCATTGTACAACCGGTGAGTAATGGCCCTTCCGAAAAAGTGGGTATTCTGGCAGGAGACCGCATCATCGCAGTTAACGATACTGCCATCGCAGGAGTCAAAATGAGCACAGAGGAAATCATGGGACGTCTGCGGGGTCCCAAAGACTCGAAAGTAAATCTGACCATTATCCGGAGAGGTGTGAAAGAACCACTTTTATTCAACGTAAAAAGGGATAAAATCCCCATCCTCAGTCTGGACGCTGCTTATATGATTCAACCCAAAACAGGATACATCCGTATCAACCGTTTCGGAGCAACCACTGCAGAAGAGTTTCTGAAAGCCCTGAAAGAGTTACAGAAGAAAGGAATGAAAGACTTGATTTTAGACCTGCAAGGCAATGGAGGAGGTTACCTGAACGCTGCCATCGACCTGGCAAATGAGTTTCTGGGACAAAAAGAACTGATTGTTTACACGGAAGGACGTTCTGCGCAACGCAGTGAGTTCTTTGCCAAAGGTAACGGAAGCTTCCGTAACGGACGCTTGGTGGTATTGGTAGATGAATATTCGGCCTCGGCAAGCGAAATTGTAACAGGAGCCATTCAGGATTGGGACCGGGGTGTCGTAGTAGGACGCCGTTCTTTCGGAAAAGGATTGGTTCAACGCCCGATCGACCTGCCCGACGGCTCCATGATCCGCCTGACCATAGCCCGCTATTATACTCCTGCAGGGCGTTGCATACAGAAACCTTATGATAGCAACATCAACGAGAAGCCGGGAAAAGGAAAGAGTAGCGAAAGCAGTATCGATAAATACAATCAGGACCTTATCGACCGTTACAATCACGGCGAAATGGTAAGTGCAGACAGTATCCACTTCCCGGACTCACTAAAATGCCAGACTAAAAAGCTGGGACGCACCGTCTATGGCGGCGGAGGTATCATGCCTGATTATTTTGTTCCGGTTGACACGACTCTGTATACTGATTACCATCGTAACCTGGTAGCCAAAGGGGTAGTAATCAAAACGACTATGAACTTTATTGAAAATAACCGCAAGGCTTTATTGGATAAATATAAGACCTTTGAGAAATTCAATGAGAAGTTTGAAATAGACGACCAGATATTGAATTTCCTGAGAGAGGCTGCCGACAAAGAAAAGATAGAGTTCAACGAAGAGCAGTACAACAAGGCTTTACCACTGATTAAGACCCAATTAAAAGCTCTGATAGCCCGTGACTTATGGGATATGAATGAATACTTTCAAGTAATGAATGCTACCAATAAGAGTGTGGAGCGGGCATTGGAAATCTTAAATGATAAAGAATACGAGAAAATATTGAAATAACGATTCTCTAACGGAGAGTTATGAACGGTGAATGATGATCAGTCTACGCTTTTGGCAGAGTGTGCATCATTCACCGTTTATTGTTAATAATTTATGGTAACCTGCTTTTTCTCACCGAACAACCATTTATTGAGCCAGCGATTCACATAAATATTGGCTACCGCGCAACCGGCACCTATCACAGCTCCTGCCGCTACATCCGACGGGTAATGCACACCTTCGTTCATTCTTGAAAAGCCCACAGAACATGCCCAAAAGGCTGATGGAGCTATCACATACCACTTAGGATAACGGATACTCAAAGAAGTAGCCAACGAAAAGGCGGCTGCCGTATGCCCGGAGGGAAACGAAGGACTCGATTCATGGCTGCGCGCATTCACCCGATCCGGATAACGGTCATATGGCCGCTCACGGTCAAAAGCATATTTCATACCATATGTAATTACAACTGCCTCGGCTACACTCGTCCCAATATAAATAGCATCCTTCAATAACTCTTTATCTTTATCAATCCCTGCATATACAGCCATCGCCACCGGAACACCTACTGCGATATAAGGTGCCGATTTAGAAAAAGCCTTGCTATAATTCCTCGCAAACTTACCATCAAGACTGTTTATTTTATGTAACGTATTGATATCCCAGTTCTGAGCATACCCTCCCATCGAAGAAAGCACACAAAAACAAATAAGCACAAATTTCTTCATTTTTCTACTAATTTACTATTTTGCAGCAAAGATAGATTAAAAAGACAGAGTTTTCGCAAAAAAAACCTATCTTTGTTCCCCAAGTATTATTTACCCTGACACCTAACTTTAATTCATGGCCAGAGAAACTCTTTGTAATAGACAGACAGATTGTGCGCAATGTCCCAAAGCTACAGAAGGCATACTTGTTCATCGGACGTTTCCAAAAGGACAACATTTCCCGGCTGACAAATGCACACAAAACTGTATTCTGTTTATGCTACAAGGAGAGTTATTGATCAACAGCGAAGAGTATCCCGGCACAACGTTACGCGAAGGACAGTTTATCCTCCAGTCCATCGGCTCAAAATTAGAATTATTGGCGCTGACAGACGTAAGTTATGTAGTGTATTGGTTCAACGAACCACCTTTGATCTGTGAGCAACATTATCAGGAAATCCTCCAACAATCAGAATCACCCTTAACTTATACGCCTTTGGTAATGACCCAACGTATTACCAATTTCATGAAAGATATTTGTGATTACCTGAGTGAACAGATTCCTTGCGGTGCGTTTATCGATCTCAAATGTCAGGAACTTATGTATCTGATTACCTGCTATTACCCGTCACCCCAATTAAGTAGATTCTTTTATCCCATCAGCAGTTATACAGAAAGCTTCCAATATTTCGTCATGCAAAATTACGAAAAAGTGAAAAACGTGGAAGAGTTCGCACACTTGGGAGGCTATACAACTACTACCTTCCGCCGCTTATTTAAGAATATGTATGGAGTGCCGGTATACGAATGGATTCTGAGCAAGAAAAGAGAAGGTATCCTGGAAGATCTCCAGCACACCAAACAACGCATCACTGAAATCAGCAATCGTTATGGTTTCGATTCCTTATCACATTTTGCACATTTCTGCAAAGCTTCTTTTGGAGACTCCCCGCGTGCCCTTCGTACACGTGCAGCCAAAGGTGAAAAAATTACTACTCTAAAAACAGAATAGAAACCGCCCTTTGCCTGGCAAAAGAAAAACGGCCCGCTATTTGTCACCCATAGTAAGCAGACCTTCTGTTCCATTACCCTCCATTATATACCAGGACGATAACCATTACCACAAAACTTTATAAACATCCACTTCCTTGATGAAGCTTTTATTGGTGAGTTATTCCACGAATTATTTATTTAACAGTGCTCTAATTCGCCTATTCATCGGCTTCTCAAAATAATAGTAAGAGAGCAGGCTTAACGAGACGATGACACAAAATAGAATTGGAATGGAAACGTACCAGACTATATGAAAGTTATTTTCTTTCTGCCACTCCGCATAAGATAACAAAACAAAAAGATGAATCAGGTAAAAGCTAAAGCTAATCTCTCCCCCAATCACTAAAATACGATTGGACAAAAGACGTGAGACCCATCCCTTTTGCAGAGAGAAACTGATCAGGATGAACGCGATTGGTAGCCAATAGTAACAGGAATACCGATATACTTTTGGAACTTCAGCAGCATATAGATAGAATACCCAAAATAAGACGATCGATATTATTTCAATAATACTTCCTTGGAAAGATGTGATGTTTTTATTTTTCAAACGGTCGTACAGTTGAAACAACAACATGCCGACTATAAAATCCGGAAATCGAGCAATCGGATTAACGTACCAATATCCTTTTATATCACTTTCCGGAGTAAAATACATACCGACAATAACCAATATAGCGGAAATTAAAAATACACAGAACAAACCCTTATAGTTTCTTGCTATCGGCACCAGAAATGGAAAACAGAAGTAAAAAAGCTGCTCGCAACATAAGCTCCACGAAGGACTGTTAAATGAAAAAAAGTAATCAGCTTTAGGTATATAGGCATTTGTTAATGTGAGTGAAGCCAAAAAATGCTTGCTCCAATCCGTAAATCCCGATGCAATTACATAGCCTCCTAAAGCGGCAGCAATCAATAAAGTCAGGACATGCAAAGGATAAATACGGGCTATGCGCGCTACCCAGAAAGATCGTTTGGTCATTTTGCTTTCACTTAGTTTCTTTTGATAATTGTATGCTATAATAAAACCGCTTAGTACGAAAAAGAAACTAACACCGACAAAACCTTCTTTAAAAAAATGAAGATTGAAAAAGTCGTCTATTACATAACAATGTGCTCCAAAAACCATTAAAGCAAATATAAGTCGCAAAGAGGTGAGTGTGTTTATCATAAATCTGGTATTGCCTGTTTCTTTTGATCATTCCTTCTCTGGGATGCAAAATTAAGAAAAGAACAGTTCAAATATGCACTAAACAACTTCTTTTTATACAGATTAAGGTTAACTTCTTAAAAACAAATAATTTACTCTTCTAACAGATTCACAATAAATCACTTATAAACACAACCGGCAATCCTTTGCCAGGTTTCCTCATGGAGTGCTTTCAGTCAATCAGTTACTATTTTACCGGCCCTATTTATCCTGTTCCCTCCGGCCACTTCGGATTAAAGAATTATTTCTTTAATTCTTTGGTTAATCAATGTATTTCGTGTACTTTTGCACAATGAGAAAGAAGGCTCGTAAAACAGAAATTATAGTTCTAACAATTAAATAATTTAAAATCAATCATTTATGTGGTTAAGTAATTCATCTGTAGGAAGGAAAGTGGTGATGAGCGTTACCGGTATCGCCCTTGTCCTGTTTCTAACGTTTCACATGGCGATGAACCTTGTTGCGATCATCTCGGCTGAGGGTTACAACCTGGTTTGTGAGTTCCTGGGAGCAAACTGGTATGCGTTGGTAGCTACGCTGGGCCTGGCTGCCCTCTTCGTGATTCACATTATCTACGCTTTCTGGCTGACAATCCAGAATCGCGCAGCACGTGGTAGCGAACGTTACGCCGTAGTTGACAAACCCAAAACCGTAGAATGGGCATCACAGAACATGCTGGTGCTGGGTATTATCGTTATCTTAGGTTTGGGCCTTCACCTCTTTAATTTCTGGGCTAAAATGCAGTTACCGGAATTGATACACAACATGGGAGGAGTAGCAGACACAACTTATGCTGCCGATGGTGTTTATCACATCATGAACACTTTCTCTAACCCCGTATACGTAGTGCTGTACCTCGTTTGGCTGGGCGCCCTTTGGTTCCATCTGACTCATGGTTTCTGGAGCTCTATGCAATCTCTGGGCTGGAACAACAAGATTTGGATCAACCGCTGGAAATGCATCTCCAACATCTATTCAACCATCGTTGTTGTATGCTTTGCTCTGGTAGTAGTCGTATTCTTCGTTAAATCGTTGGCATGCGGTGCTTGCTAAATTGTAAATTGTAAATGATTAAATTGTAAATAGCATTATGACTAAGATAGATTCAAAAATTCCTGAAGGCCAGCTCGCCGAAAAATGGAGTAACTATAAAGCTCATCAAAAACTTGTTAACCCTGCCAACAAACGTCGCCTTGACATTATCGTTGTAGGTACCGGACTTGCCGGGGCATCTGCCGCCGCTTCTCTGGGCGAAATGGGTTTCAGAGTATTCAATTTCTGTATTCAGGATTCACCCCGTCGTGCTCACTCCATCGCAGCACAGGGTGGTATCAATGCAGCTAAAAATTACCAGAATGATGGTGACTCGGTTTACCGTCTTTTCTATGATACAATCAAAGGTGGTGACTACCGCGCACGTGAAGCCAACGTTTACCGTCTGGCCGAGGTATCAAACGCTATCATTGACCAATGTGTAGCTCAAGGTGTACCTTTTGCACGCGATTACGGTGGCACACTCGATAACCGTTCATTCGGTGGTGCACAGGTATCCCGTACGTTCTACGCCCGTGGCCAGACCGGACAGCAGCTATTGCTGGGCGCTTATTCAGCATTGAGCCGTCAAGTACAAAAAGGTACTGTTAAACTTTACACTCGTTACGAAATGCTCGACCTCGTTGTTATCGAAGGACGTGCACGCGGTATCATTGCCCGTAACCTCGTAACCGGTGAAATCGAACGTTTCGCCGCTCATGCTGTAGTAATCGGCACAGGTGGTTACGGAAACGCTTTCTTCCTTTCTACAAACGCGATGGGATCCAACGGTTCTGTTGCCATCCAATGCTACAAAAAAGGTGCTTACTTTGCTAATCCTTGTTTTGCTCAGATTCACCCGACCTGTATCCCGGTACACGGTGACAAGCAGTCTAAGCTGACATTGATGTCAGAGTCACTTCGTAACGACGGTCGTATCTGGGTTCCGAAGAAGATTGAAGATGCCAAAGCATTGCAGGCAGGAACTAAAAAGCCGACTGAAATTCCTGATGAAGACCGTGACTTCTATCTGGAACGCCGCTACCCCGCATTTGGTAACCTTGTTCCCCGTGACGTAGCTTCACGTGCTGCCAAAGAACGTTGTGACGCAGGTTTTGGTGTCAACAACACCGGTTTGGCCGTATTCCTTGATTTCAAATATGCCATCGATCGTCTGGGTGAAGATGTAGTTCGCGCCCGTTATGGTAACCTCTTCGACATGTACGAAGAAATCACTGACGAGAACCCGTACAAGACTCCGATGATGATATTCCCTGCTATCCACTATACAATGGGTGGTATCTGGGTTGACTATGAATTGATGACCTCTATCCCGGGTCTGTTCGCTATTGGCGAAGCTAACTTCTCTGACCACGGTGCCAACCGCCTGGGTGCATCTGCATTGATGCAAGGTCTGGCTGACGGATATTTCGTATTGCCTTATACTATCCAGAACTATCTGGCCGACCAGATTCAGGTACCACGTTTCTCTACAGACCTGCCCGAATTTGCGGCAGCAGAGAAAGAAGTGAAAGATAAAATCCAGAAGATTAAAGCTGTAAACGGAAAACATTCTGTTGACTCAATCCACAAGAAACTGGGTCACATTATGTGGGACTTCGTAGGTATGGCTCGTACTAAAGAATCTCTGCAGAAAGCTCTGACAGGTATTCAGGAAGTGAAAAAAGACTTCTGGACCAACGTTCGCATCCCGGGTGAAGTAAACGAACTGAACGTAGAACTTGAAAAAGCCCTCCGCCTGATCGACTTCATTGAAGTAGGTATGTTGATGGCTCGTGACGGTCTGAACCGTGAAGAATCTTGCGGTGGACACTTCCGTACAGAATATCAGACTCCGGAAGGCGAAGCATTGCGCGACGATAAGAATTTCTCTTACGTAGCATGCTGGAAATACACCGGTGAAGATTCAGAACCGGAATTGATCAAAGAAGACTTGAACTATCAATTCGTGAAAGTTCAGACTCGTAACTACAAGTCATAATTCGGTTAATCAATTAAAGGAAAACAAAAATGGATAAAAATATATCATTCACGCTGAAAGTATGGCGTCAGAAAAGCCCTAAAGCGAAAGGTGCTTTTGAAACATACCAAATGAAAGATATCCCGGGTGATACTTCATTCCTCGAGATGCTGGATATTCTGAACGAACAGATTATCAATGATGGTGGCGAACCTATCGTATTTGACCACGACTGCCGCGAAGGCATCTGCGGTATGTGTTCTCTTTACATCAACGGACACCCACACGGACCTGCAACTGGTGCTACTACCTGCCAGATGTATATGCGTCGTTTCAAAGACGGAGATACTATCACTGTTGAGCCGTGGCGTTCTGCCGGTTTCCCGGTAATCCGCGACTTGATGGTTGACCGTACGGCCTATGACAAGATCATGCAGGCCGGTGGTTACGTAAGCGTAAACACAGGTGCTCCTCAGGATGCCAATGCCATTCTTATCTCTAAGGACATCGCTGATGAAGCCATGGACGCTGCCGCATGTATCGGTTGTGGTGCTTGTGTAGCTGCTTGTAAAAATGGTTCTGCCATGTTATTCGTATCAGCCAAGGTTAGCCAGCTGAACCTGCTTCCACAAGGTAAAGTAGAAGCTGCCCGCCGTGCAAAAGCAATGCTTTCTAAAATGGATGAACTGGGATTCGGTAACTGTACAAACACACGTGCTTGTGAAGCAGAATGCCCGAAGAACATCTCCATCAGCAACATTGCCCGCTTGAACCGCGATTTCATCATCGCAAAACTGAAAGACTAAGCAAAACTTAGCATTTGATTAATAAGTAGGAAAATTCCCCGCCGGCATCGGCGGGGAATTTTTTTTATATGAAAAGTATTATTTCTTACGATGTCTACGATACCAGATAATGAAGCCGGTCAGGGGAAGTGAAGCACCTATCAGGCTTGCAAAGAACATTAGAATTTTACCGGGAAGCCCCCAGATACGTCCGTCATGAATTTCCAGATTCATACGACGGAATTTATCAGCAGCAGAAGCCTCGGTATATTTACCGGCATAAGGACCCGATCCTTTCAAAGGAACCAGTGTATATTGATCAAAAAACAAATTATCCGTACGGTAGTAAGAACCTCTCTTATGCACAACACTGACACGGAAAACTCCGTCAGCTTGCCCGGGCAAAGCAAAATAAAAGGTTTTGGCGGCAGGTTCTTCACTGCGTAACCGCGTATAAAGTAGGTCCAAAGGCGCCTCTACACGACTGCCCACCTGTAACGTATCAGATAAAGGAAGCACATAAGGCTTCAACTCTTCACCACCGGATGTAATGCCATATACGGCCTTACTAAACCAGTTCAGACTAAAGATCAATCCGGTAAAACACAAAATGAACAACAGAAAGGACGCATAGAAACCTACGATATTATGCAGATCAAAATTCAACTTTGAAAATGTACAAGGACGTTTCATTGTCAGTCGTTGTACAAGCGCCTTACGTGTCCAGCGCCTGGGCCACCAAAGCACAATACCCGTTATCAGGGTAATCAGGAAAATCAATACACTGTAACCAACAATAGGACTCCCGATCTCCCGTGGAAGCCACAAAGTGCGATGCCCGCCAAGTACAAACCGGAAGAAATCAAAATCACCGCTCTTCTTTATTACCGATTTCAATACCCGTCCATCATATGGATCGATAAAAACCGTGCTCATACCCATCTCCGGACGATAATAATCCACCCATACCGCATCTGATTCTTCTCCGTAAGTGATGGCTGTGGCAGACGCTCCTTCCATGACAGAATCTGCAATGGCAAGTATACGGGAAGGTAACAAAAACTCTTTCTCTTGCGGGTCTACAAAACGCCAGGGCTGTATGGCATCGGTTATTTCGTCTTTGAATGCATACAGACAACCGGTGATACAAACAATGAAAACGACTATTCCCGAAAGCAATCCAAGCCACAGATGCAGTTTTGCACAAGCCTTCCGAAAAGTTTTGCCCATCTCTTATCAATCCAAGCGGAAGAACCCGCCAACAAACGTAGTTGATACTTTGGCACCTCTGACCGCAGTAGCTGTCTGAGGATCTACCTGATATATATAAGTACCTTCTGAGGTAGTTACCGGACGATAGACATAGCCTCCATCCACCAAAGCGGCAAAACGTCGCCCACCATCTCCGTTATGCACCGGAATCTCTTTAATATCACGTACCGTTTTGTTATTAAGATCGATGATGCAACACTTCAGGCTTTTATCTCCCCAACGGTCAGCCGACGTTTGCGGACTGATGGTACTGACCTCAGCAAATACCAAACCATTGCCGATATATTTGATATGGGCAGGCTTCAGACCTCCGGAAACCGTTTCAAAGTCAAAATAATAGTCATCGAAACGCGTTTCACCTTTAGGGATGCGAAGGAAAGCAGCATTCTTGGTGCCCTGCGAGAATCCGTTAGCTATGGCAGAATTAGACATGACATACATGTCACCGGACTCTACCTTAAAAATGCCGTTAAACGCATTCCACGAACCGGCAGGGCCGGTACGAGTATCTTTCATCAGCGTTTTAAACTTCATATCCGGATAAGAATATACCGCAACAAAAGTAGTATCCGTATATAAGGTTTCAAAATTTGTAGGGTTCATCGGGAAATAGGTAACATATACATTGCCTTCGCTATAACACATACCGGTGATACTCGGCCATTCGAGCTGGTTCAGTGGAAATACCGGAGTCCGGACCTGGGAGGTGATGGAAACATCACTGATATTCACCGTATATAAAGTCATCTTGTCTCCACTCTCCTTATTGGCCGGAAGCTCCAGACCGATCATAGCCTGTCCGTCCATTTGAGTAAAGGCATTCAGCGAACTATTAAAGACAAAATCTCCACGCTCTGCCAGGTAGCCGGCTGCATCACGCACAATTCCTGTTGCACTGGTCAATCCCAGTCCACCTATACTAAATATGGTTTGCTCTCCTTGCTCATAATCACGGTATCCGTTCTGCTCAATCCCTTTACCCACCGCATTGATCGTACCGGACATCAGCTCAGATGCAGTAACCACGTAGTAAGTGGTAGTTCCATTTGAATTGATACCCAAGCTAAGCACATAGGGAGCAAAAGGGGTTTCCTCGTTCCCCAACCCCTCTTCTTCGCACGCCGTAACAGTCAATAAAGTGCAGGCAGCAAAGAAATACATATAAATTCGATAAATTGTATTCATCAGACTTTTTTTATTTGCTAAAGAAATATCTTAGTTTCACATTGAAAGCACGGCCGGGTTTCTGTAACCGGTAGTTATCATATAATTTCTGATTGGTCAGATTGGTACATTCAACGACAACACTGTACTTCCCGTTATCTATTGAATATCCCAGTGCCAGGTCGTGCGAAAACTGTTCGGGGATCACCTTCTTGGAGCTTTTCGCTCCCAGCCCCGGGAACGAAAGATAATATGAATGAATGTAATTCAGATTATAATCAAACGTCAGTACGGAGTTTCGCCAAAACAAATCATGGAAACGGAAGCCTGCATCGGCATTGGCAAATAAATACGGAATGTTTGGCAAACGCTCTTTGTAGGTAATGTTCTCTGTGATGCCTTCACCCACAAAGCTATCTTTAGTCTTTTCATACCGCTGTTGGTCTGTAATATCCTGATAAGTGAAATTGGCCCCCATATGGAACAGATCTTTATAGTTGTATCTGACGGCTGCCTCCACGCCTTTGGTCAAGACCTTGCCCAGATTCTCGTAACCCGTAGTCGGGTTACTGGTCAGGCTGACTCCTTTCAGGATGAAATCCGTCGTATAACGATAAATAAAATTTCCGTCGGCCGAAAGCTGGTGTGCCCCGAAAGTTCGAATGAAGCTCAATCCCAGATTCAGGTTCCGGCTGCTTTCCGGCTTCAAATCCGGATTCCGTTGCTGAATTAATCCGTCTCCAAACATCTCAATACTTTCCGGCAAACGATAAGCATGCTCATAAGAGAATTTCGCCTGCAAAGAAGGCAAGATATAATAAGTAGCGGCTGCGCCATAACCAAAGTTGGTCTTGTGGTCCCGTACCTTCTCCCAACGGGCATTTTCGGTATATTCATCCAGCCGCTTATAGGTAGAGCTATATAACTTATACATCTTCCCAAACACATTGGCATTCCAGCGGTCATAGCGAATCTGCCATCCCAGCCCGGTAATGTTCTTGGTCAGCTGTTGAGGTACATTGTTGTTTTCGTCATCCGGACGTACTTTATCATTCATTGTTCTTCGCATTGCAGAAACAACATGATTCAATATCAATGATTGGTGAGTATCGATCACATAACTGATGTTTCCGTTCCCCAGCCATTCGCGGTTCTTGATTTTAGAATCTGTATAATACCCTTCACCGGCCGAAGTAGATGGAACCGACTCTCCCAACCAGTTGTAGCGGCGGGTGATCGTATCCACATTAAAAGAATTTACCGAACTATACGTTCCATAAAGTGACAGCGAAAGCCCGTCAAGAAATAAGTCGTCTTTCTTATAACGGATAGAAGGGATAACAGACTCACTTTTCATTTTCACTCCGCCGTAGACAGCATCCATGGTAGCACCCGTCTGCACATCCTTATCGTTCTTTGACACAATAATGCCCGCAAGCAGATAATCTGCAAAAGGTTTACCGGTTATTCCCGTTTCCAGGCGGATACCGCCCGATTGATAGCCATCATGAAAGCGTTTCACCCATCGTTCGTCCACCTTTTTATTGGTAGCAAGGTCTATGATGGGTGCAAATACCTTATAATCATTATCCGAATAGTTATAGAACGCATTGGCGCGGACAGTAAATCCGGTCTTCAAATGGGTATAAGCCCCATTTACCGAGACTTTATGAGTATTGAAAGATCCAAACGAATAAGTGGCATCCAGGTAATTAGCATCTTTGCGGCTGACAATATTCACTGCCCCTCCCAGGGCATCAGCACCCAGGTTCACGGGTAATACACCTTTATATACCTCTACACGCTCTGCCATGTTGGCGGAGATATTGGCCAGATTAAATGATGATCCGAAGTTGTCCATCGGTATACCATCCAGAAAGAATTTCACCTGATTGCCCGAAAACCCGTTCAGGCTGAAATTATAGTTGGATCCTACCCCACCTTCTTCACGGATGCGGACGCTCGATACATTATTCAGCAATTTATTAAGGGGAGCAGCACTATTATAGGCCTTTTTGATATCAAGTACCGATATGGCATACGCCTGTTCCTGCTGACGACGAGCCTCGGATTTCCCAATCACTTGCACTTCATCCAGTTCTTCCGCCTGAGTATCAATCTCTATGTCCGGAATCCGGTTTACCGTCCCGGCAATCACACGTACCGGAACTTTCTTAGTCTTTACTCCTATGCCCGATACGACAATAGTCTGATTACCCGCCGGCACATCATTAATATGATAGATTCCTTTTTCATTGGTATATCCGCCGATATAAACCCCTTCAATAGCAACGGCAACCGGATAATAGGGCTGTTTCTCCCGATCGACGATTCGACCTGTAACCGTACCCTTACTTTGTTGTTGAACACCGGCATGTAAAACGCTTATAGACAAAGCAGAAAAGAAGCATAACAGAAATATTCTGTACAACAATTTGTGGTTCATCAATCACTATGTTTAATTAGGGCGCAAAGATACAACCCTATCCATAGAGGGGCAATCACTATATATAGGTATTCCGAAAAGGATGAATACCTACTTTCTGCGAGCAGAACAGCTATTTATCCTTGGGATTCCGAATTGCCCGGGGCGAAGCACCGAACGACTTCTTACAAAAATTAGAGAAATGGGGTAAAGACTCAAAACCATATTTGTAACAAATCTCCGAAATGGTGGCATTGGTATGCTTGAGATCATACATAATCCCCTCCTTACGGCGTTTCAGCATCCATTCGTAGACCGGTTCGTGGAAGATGGTATTAAAAATGCGACGGAATGTAGTTACGCTATATCCTCCCATGTGGGCCAGTTCCTCTACGGTTTTCACCCTCATATAGTTTTGCAGAACAAAATACTGAAAGCTATTGGTATATTGTGAGAGCGGATGAACCAATGAAGACAGGTCATAGTCTGAATAATAATACCCCAGAATAAAGCCAAGTTCTTTCCGTTTGAGTGATAACAGCTCCCGACAAATTTTATTTTCACTCAAATAGTTTTTTGATCCTTCAAGGAAATATTGCAACTCCGGGATAATTTTGAGAGGTGAGTAAATCAACGGTGCCGGAATTTCATTCATAATGTAGTCATAGCGTTGTTCACAAAAAAGCTCCGGCTGGTTAAAACTGTAACACACACACTCTACATCTGTCATAGCCAATACTTCCAACTTTGATCCGATGGCTTGAAGAATAAACTCTCCGGCACGTAACATCGTTCCGGCATATTCCTGACTATTGACTAATATTTCCCCTTTTAAGAGGAAAATCATCAGGTTCTCTTCACACTTCTGGGCAGGACGATGAAAACCTCTCGGATGAGAAGCATGCATAATGGCATTATCAACAGCCTTGGGACATATCTGACAGTTCATCTTATCTCCACAGAAGGAGTCGGACATAGCGCGTTGTGTTTTGTTTATGTTGCCGACAAATGTAGGAGATTTTTTTGAAAAAACAATTAAGAAAGAAGAAAATGGCATAAAAATAGGTTCATCCGACAAATACGTAACTGGATATCTTTCTCAATAGAGTTGATAATCAAAAGATTATATTTACCATAGTTTTCTTTTCAATGTAAAGGCATTTACCCCGGCATGTAAAAGCATTTACCTCGGCATGTAAAGGCATTTACCTCGGTGCGTAAAAGCGTTTACCTCGGTACGTAAATGAAGCCGGCATGCAAAGTAACGGATCCTCTACCGTAGGATAAACGTCGGCAAGACGCATCCTTCGGATGAACCTAAAAATAGCCCTGAGGTTTTTCTCAGAGCTATTTTTATACAATTCATTTATAACTATTTAGCATCATTCTCTTCGTCATCTGCATCACCCCAATCGCTGACGGCCGGTACGACTGTCATCTCCGTACCACCAGCAGGCAAAGTTAGAATATAAAGCACATTTTGCCCAACTTCCCACTTTGAATTAGCTGGAAGTGTCACTGTTTTATCACCACTAAACACGGTCATTCCATCAGCATCCTCACTTTTATAAGTTACAGTGATAACTTTACCTGTCACGTCCTGAGGAAAAAGCATCAAAGAAGCAGATTCATTTCCTAACAAATAGTAATTCTTATCTGTAACAAGTGTCGGAGACTGCGTTACTGTATATACATAATCTTGAGAAACCTTATCAGTCGGATCCGGGGTCCATTCTCCATTGGTGGCATTAAAACTATATTTAGCCTTTCCACCGGTAATACCGGCTATTTTTATAGCACTTACTGTATATGTAAGGTCATCACGACTCGGAACATACGCAAAATTAATACGGGATAGAATGTGCTTAAATCCCAAGGTCAAACTACCATTATTAACTCCCTCGGAAGTAGCTGTCTTATTCTGTTCATGCGCTACCACTAAATCTTTTTGATCGGCAACTGTAGTTGCCATAGTATATGTAAAAGAAGGGTATCCCGTAGCAGGAGCAGAAAAATCTGTCACCAATGTTGAAGGATAAGCAAAAAATTGAACTGATTTATCCGAGGCTGAAGGCCAATAATAGGTCTTAGTGTCACCTGCATCTTTAGTCCAGGTTAGATTATCTGATGTTTTATAGAGAACACCATTCATATAAGCATCGCCTAATGCAGTTCCGTCATAGGTTGCCCCGGTAATATAAGAGTGCACTTTAAAATCTCCTAAGTTAGCTTTGTTCGTAACTACCGCCCTGGTCGTAGTCTTTACAATAGTTCCAAATCCAATTTCCACCGGCTGTGCAGCCTTTTCAATCTCTTCATTCTGTGAGCAACCCGTAATTGCCATTGCAGCAACTGCTGCGAATAAAATCTTCTTCATAATAGTATGTTTTTTAAGTTATTAATGTTTTATCTGTATGTATTCCTTTTTTCTTATCCAACGGGCAACTCCACATTCGTTTCGTCGTCCCAGTCTCCTACATCACCGCCAATGCCACCACCTCCACCCGGAGGTACCTCCACATCGTCTACTTTTATTTCGTCTTCTATTTCAACTTCAACCAATGTCGGCGGTTTCGTTTCATCTCCTTCTCCTCCTTCACCACCGCCGGTAGGTTCTTGTACGGCTTCCGTTATATTAATCTTCACTTCCTGCACCGACTTGTCCACCTTAATAATCATCAGGTTCATCATCACCGGAAGTTCGATTTCGGCACGGCTAATAACAACTTCGGGTAGCCCAAAAGTGGTAAATACCCCTTCTATCTTTCCGCCTTTCACGTTCAGATCAATATTAATCGGACAGGCATCACACATGGCATAACCTTTTCCTAAAAAATAATGGTCTGCCATCCCACCGACACTCCCTATCACAGTAGAAACATTACTCAACCCCTGTGCTTTGATGCTAAAAGAGTAAGTTCTGACTACCAGCCTTGGTTTCAACTCCAGCGTCAATGTCTCCTCACTATTTCGTACATCCAGATCATCTATGTTTATCACATAAAGCGGATCCGGCCCCCAAACCATCTTTTCTGTTCCGGCAACCCCAAACTTACAGAGATTGGTGTAAGCCTGAATGGTTTCATAAGATTCTTCTCCACGAATCAAGACCGTTTCTGTATCGTAATTGTAAACCACAACCGAGTAATGTCCGGGAGGTACCGGTACCTCTCCACCGGTTGCCGACAAATATGCACTCTTCTTTTTACCTCTTCCATCTTTCGGATAAAAGATAACCTGCATTCCCTCCGGTAGTTTCTCTGTCACTCCTTCCCAGTTTAGCGCGATCCGTACTCCGCTAACCGGATAATCATCCAGCAGTTCCCGCCGGCTGCATCCAGTCATCAGCAACAACGGGCAGAAAAGCACGAAAAGCAACTGTCCTATATCTTTCATCCATCTCTATCTCCTTGCCGTTATAAGCCAGACCAATGATACCTTGGCTTTGGTAGGCCCGATAAAATTGTAACGTCCGCTATTTGTCCAGACTAACGAGCCTTCGTAAGGAGTATACTTACGGTATTCTGTTGTCAAGTATCCCACTCCCACACTAAACTCAAACGAAAGATGGCGGGCTACCTGTTTCGCATATCCATACGTAAACCCCGAAGCTGCATAATACTTTCCCTGATAACCATCTCCCTTAAACTGGAAGTCGTAAATACCTCCTTCTGCATAACATCCCAGAAAATGTCCTGTCAGCCTGCCGTGTTTCCGGCGATTTCCTAACCAGCAACGTCCTTCCACCCCTCCCGAAAGCAGCTGATAGCAGAACTCTTCTCTGCTGTTCAGCCACCAGGGACATTTGTATTCAGTATTCAAAGACCAACGCTTACCTAATGGTATTTCCACTTCTATATTGGGTGCCAACGCCAAGTCATAAAGCAGATTGTTCTTGACGGCCAATACCGTTTGCCGCCGCACCTTCTCCGATTCCATTACTGATTTTTCCCTATTTACCATGACAGGCTCTCCTCCGGCAAGTTTACCGGGAAGCGGTTTAGCAGTTTCCACTCCATATACCGGCTTTACTTCTTTTACCGTCATTGCCGGAAGCCGTTTTCTTTGCGGTACCGACAGTTCCGGTAATATCCGGTTCGCAATGTAATGGTAAGCTTTTCCTCCGTTAAGCCGACGCAATAAAGACTCACATTTTACAGGATCATCACGATGGTAATCCAACAACATCAGTACATCTCTCTGATCGGGCACCTGTGAATCTGCAGCAATCTTCTCGTACAAAACAGACCAGTCTATTTTTTGAAAATCGAACCCTTCTTTCCTTATGGCATCCGTCATCGTCATCATCGCAAAACCTTCACCCGGCAAAAAGAAAAGGATCCCCCAAAAGATGAATATATAGATGCGATTCTCCATAGTTGCTCTATTTGTATAAAGCAAATATAGAGCTTTGAAATTAAACGAAATACACTTAATCTAACTAAATAAAGGGGCTGGTTTGTTGTGTGAAACGATTGGAACGATTTTGCAAGTTTGACGGGATTTATCCTTCCCTAAAGACTGCTAAATAAACAGGAAGAAGAGACATTATAAAGGCATATCCGTGAAAAACCGTGAAGGAATTCAAAAGAGAGACAATATTCAGGGAAATATTTGGAGAATCATCCGAAGAGAATTACATTTGTAATGTGATTTTTTTCATAGTATTAGATTTAAGGTTAACAAAAGGTTGGAGTCAGGCGTGACTCCTTTTTTTTGCCCCTTTATTTAAGCAACTGATAGACTCCTCCCGCCAAGACCCGGATTACTCCTTTCATTTCCAGTTCAAACAGAATGACACTGATCTTATTGATAGGAATATCAGCCTGCACCATCAACGCATTGATCTGCAAATCTCCCAGCCGTCCGAGAATATCTACAATCCTCAGTTCTTCGGCAGATAAATCAGGAAAAAGATTCCGCTGTACGGTTGTCGGTTTAATAGTATGTGAACCGGTATCCCACCCCATTGCCTTCACAAAATCCGCCGCAGACTCCAACAAAACAGCCTTATTGTCCCGTATCAGCTGATTGCACCCTTTCGAATATTCATCAGTGACCCGCCCCGGGAAAGCAAAACAGTCGCGATGATAACTCCCGGCAATATCCGCCGTAATCAGAGAACCGCCTTTAGCGGCAGACTCCACCACAATAGTGGCATCGCTGATACCGGCAACAATACGGTTCCTACTGATGAAGTTATGTTTATCCGGATTTGTTCCGGAAAGAAATTCAGTTAACAGTCCACCCTGCCGGAGCATATCAATGGCTGTTTTACGATGTAACGAAGGGTAAATACGGTCCAGCCCATGAGCCAATACTCCCACAGTAGGAAGTTCGACAGCCAGTGCTGCCCGGTGGGCATTGATATCGATCCCATAAGCCAATCCGCTGACAACAAGTACATCCGGACATAAAGCCTGCAAATCCTGCAGGAAGCTAACGCAAATTTGTTTCCCGTAATCCGTTGCATTACGGGTCCCGACCATATTAATAATGTGGAAAGCATTGAGATCGGCTTTTCCTTTAAAGAATAATACGACAGGAGCATCATCGCATTCACGCAGTCTGGAAGGATAGCCCTCATCTGCCATCGTAAGGCAAGAGATACGGTTATCCCGTACAAACTCATATTCCTGTTCGGCACGCTTCAATGCCTGTGGAGAATCCAATGCTGCGACAACTGCCCGATTCACTCCGGGTAAGCGATCGGGCAATTCAGTCCGGTAACGGAATACATCGGCAGCACTCCCCATACCGTCTACCAGACGTTTGGCACCTATATGCCCAACGCCCGGTATTTGCGTGAGTGCAATACTGCATATCCGTTCTTCATCGGTGCTCATTGCAGGTAAGGCGCGAAAATCCGGTCGAATAATTCACTATCGCTCAAACGTCCATTTACCACACATACCGTTTCCACCGTCGATTTAACGACAACCTTATTATCGCTTTTCCGGAAGATGTCCTGATAGAACACATATTTGATACCTTCTTTCTTCATATACAATTTGGAAACGAATTCATCACCACTCTTTAATGGGGTTTTGAAGGCCATATTAATGCGGGCTACCACCGGGTCCACTCCCTCTTCGTGCAGTTTTGCAAAACTTACGCCTACCGATGAAAGAAACTCATGACGGGTATGTTCCAGATAATGTTGATAATTAGCGTTATTCACAATGCCTTGCAGGTCGCACTCGTAGTCACGTACCTTTAAAGTAAGTTCATAGATATACTTTTCCATCTTTATTCCAGTCCTTTAAATTTTTTCAGTTCTTCGGTCGAAACCAATTTATACAGTTTGTCACTCGGACGTATCTTATCCAGCTTCATAGAGAAGTGCTCTCCCTTCTTCACGGTTTCTACCGGTTTCAGGTCCACACGGGCCTCATCGAGCGTAGCAAACACAGCTCCGGTAGTAGGGCCGGTAATCAACAGCTTATCGCCTACACTCACTTCAGCCGCTTCCACCAGGAATTCGGCTACACCAATGTTGGAGAAGTATTTAATACCTTTCCCCACATAGATCTTACGTTCGGTTGCCGCCGATCCGTAATTCTTAGTCCATTCTCCCAGACGCTGTCCCAGATAGTAACCGTCCCAAAAGCCCCGGTTGAATACCGTTTTCAAGCGTTCATCCCACGCCGCAATCTTCTCGTCGGTAAACGTACCATCCAGACAGGCCTGAATAGCCTGCTTATAACACTCGACAACAGTACGTACATATTCGGGCCCGCGGGCACGGCCTTCGATTTTGAATACACGCACCCCGGCATCCATCATTTTATTCATGAAATGAATGGTCTTTAAATCTTTGGGCGACATGATGTACTGGTTGTCAACCTCAAGTTCCACATCGGTATCCTTATCACGGACAGTGTAAGAACGACGGCAGATCTGCATGCAGGCTCCCCGGTTGGCAGAATGATTCATTTCATGCAAAGACAGATAGCACTTGCCCGAAACAGCCATACAAAGCGCTCCGTGGCAAAACATTTCGATACGGATCAGCTCTCCGCCCGGTCCACAGATATGTTCTTCCTGAATCTGACGATAGATCTCCGCTACCTGTTCCAGATTCAGTTCGCGCGCCAACACCACTACATCGGCAAATTGCGCGTAAAACTTCAAGGCTTCTGCATTCGAGATATTCAATTGCGTAGACAGATGCACTTCCTGACCAATCTTGTTGGCATAACTCATCACCGCCACATCGGCGGCAATCACAGCCGAAATACCCGCTTCCTTGGCCGCGTCGACAATGGTACGCATCAGTTCAACATCCTTGTCATATATGATGGTATTCACCGTCAGATAACTCTTCATTCCATGTTCGTCACAGGTCCGGGCTATCTCGCGCAAATCCTCAATGGTGAATGTATTGGCCGAACGTGCACGCATGTTCAGATTCTCAATACCAAAATAAATAGAATCGGCTCCCGCCTGGATGGCTGCCGCGAGCGATTCGCGTGAGCCAACCGGAGCCATTATTTCAAAGTCACTTATCTTATACATAGTTACCAATTATAAGTTACGAGTCCGTAACTACTGAATATATCCTTTTTCTTTCAGGTTTGCCACTATCTCCTGGGCAATCCCCATTCCGATCTGCTGACCCGCTTCCATGGCCTCGGCAGTCATCACCGGAGTGGACTCGGCCAGCTTCTTTCCCACAGGCGATTCATAGAACTGGGTAATCTTCTTCAGGTCGTTTATCGTCAGATACCTGTAATAAATAGATACATATATATCCATAAACTGTGTGTTTGCCTTTTCGGACAACTGCTCTTCAAAAGTTTTCCAGAATTCATCCGGAACGTTCGAATAAGTATGTTTCATCATCCCGATCATCTGCGGAACCATCGATTTCACAGTAGTCATAGCGCCCGAGGCCTCGAGCATCTTGCTTAACGCCTCTTTATAAGCAGCATCCTGAGCCGAAACGGAAGTGGCAGACAAGATAAAAGTCAGGCACAGAGCAATGGAAAATAGTCTTTTCTTCATAATTTCTATCCAGTTAAATAAATGAATGGAGTGCAAAGGTAGGGGTTTTTTCCGTACTTTTGCAGCCAAATAATGAATAGAAAATCGTAAAAAGATGAAAATAGGCCACATAGACCTGGGTGAACGCCCTGTATTTTTGGCTCCGATGGAGGATGTCACCGATCCCGCTTTCCGCCTGATGTGCAAAAAGTTCGGAGCCGATATGGTATACACAGAGTTCGTCTCGAGTGATGCTTTGATACGTTCCGTCAACAAAACAACTCAAAAACTGACCATCTGCGACGAAGAACGTCCCGTCGCCATTCAGATATACGGTAAAGATACGGAAGCCATGGTTGGCGCAGCCCGGATTGTAGAAGAAGCACAACCGGATATATTAGACATCAACTTCGGCTGTCCGGTAAAGAAAGTTGCCGGAAAAGGCGCAGGCGCCGGTATGTTGCAGAATATCCCGAAGATGCTTGAAATAACCCGTGCCGTAGTAGACACGGTCAAAATACCCGTTACTGTAAAGACCCGTCTGGGATGGGATGCGGACCATAAAATCATTGTTGACCTGGCCGAACAATTACAGGATTGCGGTATTGCGGCATTGGCCATTCACGGACGTACCCGAGCACAGATGTATACGGGCGAAGCGGACTGGACCCTGATAGGGGAAGTAAAGAACAACCCGCGTATGCATATACCGATCATAGGAAATGGCGACGTAACTTCGGCTACCGGTGCCAAGGAGTGTTTTGAGCGGTATGGAGTAGACGCTATCATGATAGGACGTGGCAGCATCGGCCGCCCATGGATATTCCGCGAAGTGAAGCATTATCTTGAAACCGGAGAAGAACTGCCGCAGGAATCCTTTGAGTGGTATCTGAATGTATTGCGTGAAGAGGTACTAAACAGTGTAGCCCGCCTGGACGAGCGCAGAGGGATTATCCATATCCGCCGCCATCTGGCAGCAACTCCTTTATTCAAAGGAATACCCAACTTCCGGGAAACACGTATCGCCATGCTGCGAACAGAGTCGGTAGAAGAGCTTTTCCGGATATTCGATGGACTTCACCCCATCACTTAAACATCGGCACTGCAAACCATTTCTTGAACATCTTTGTCACCAGCACATACAGCACGAAAGCAGAGATAAAGCCCGCAATCGCATCAATCAGATAATGTGCCTGAATATAGACAGTAGCTCCGCAAAGCAACAGATAGAGCGGCAACAGGCAGGCAAAAAGTTTCTTGCTGCCACGCCAGGCCATAATCATCAGAATAGTCGAAACACCGACATGCGAACTGGGAAAAGCCGCCGTAGGACGCTCTCCCACTTGTTGCGAACCCTCTACCAGGCTATAAAAGAATCCATGCTGATAGCCGGGACCCGGAAGCAACTCCTGATTGTGATTGAAATAATCGCCAATAGCAGGAAAGACACCTTGTGAGACAGAATCCATGCCAATGGCAGGGAAATAGAACTGAGGACCGGCAACCGGAACGAATATATAAATAAGGTAGTAGATGAAAAAGCAGGTGACCAGTACAAAAGACATCTTCTCAAACAGATCGAACCGATAGATGAAATAGAATAACGTCACCACGAGAATCATCGGATAATATGCGAAGTACCCCATATTGAAGGGTTCGCTCACCCACATTTGCGGAAACGCGTGACAAAACCATACGGCAGGTTGCCCTCCGAACATCCACTGTTCGGCCGTAGCAAAAAGATGATCCAGGTTGGGGAAGACACGGTTGAACTCAAAGGTATCCGGATACCAGTATGACAAAAGACTCATCTGGATAGCGATACGCACAAAAGCGGAAAACTTACATGGAGCCAACCGGTAGAGATACATCAGCAAAAAAGTCATTGCCGCAATCACTGCCCTGTCCCACAACATGTGGAGCGGATGGTCCATCCGTTGAAACATGAATAAAATCAAGATAGAAGTTAACAGATTATATATCAATGTTATCTTCTCAACAGCAAACAAGCCCTTACGGCTTTCTACACGTTTAAATAAATCTAAAGCCATCCTTCGTTCTTATACCAGGCAATCGTTTCCTTCACTCCCTTTTCCAAATCGTATTCAGGAGCATATCCCAGTTCTTTCACAGCCGGAGTTATGTCGCATTGCCAATTTCTTTGTTTCATTATTTTATATTTGTCCGAATTCAGTGTGCTGCTCTTTCCCGAACGGGTCGCTATAAATTCGGCGAGCAAAGATACGACTTTTAGCACAATTAACGGACATTTGATGTGAATAACAAACGGACTCCCCAATTCTTTTTGAATCAGATCGGAGAAAGCACGGCTTTTATATACCTTCCCGTCAGCCAGAAAGTAAGCACGCCGGGATACTTCCTTCTCAATTCCCAGAAAAATAGCCTGTACAATATCTTTCACATACACAAATGTCAGATCCTGCCGTTTATATCCCACGGAGAAATCCGTATGTTGCCGGATGGACTTCGCCATCAGGAAATAGTCTGCCTCACGAGGTCCGTACACTCCCGTCGGACGGTAAATGACATACGGAAAACCGGGCAGGCTCTGGATATAAAGTTCCGCTTTCAGCTTACTTAATCCGTAAGCCGTATTCGGAGCCGGAGTATCTTCTTCACGGATGGGAGTATAATCCTTTTCACGTATCGGACCAAATACACTCAGGGTACTGATATAGATGAACTGCTTGGGAATCATATTGAGTTCGCGCAACGTATCGACAAAATATTTGGTCTGCAGATAGTTGACACGGTCGAAGTCGTTCTTGTCCGCACACTTGGTCACGCCGGCACAATGGACGATATAATCGAATTTATTGTACGTACCTTTATGGCCGGACAGTTGTGCCCGCAACTCATTGGGGTGTGCAAAGTCCAACTCAAGGAAGTGAATCTTGCGTTCTTTCAGGTATTTCTTACTGCTGGATGCACGGATCCCCGCCCAGACACCAAACCTGCGTTTCAAAGCTTCCTGAACAATGAAACTGCCGATAAATCCGCTTGCTCCGGTAATTAGAATACTCTCCATAAAATTCAGATCAAATGATAATTATTTCGTTGGTTCCACATGAATGCCTACATGGGTTCCTTTCCCAAACATCTCTTTTAGTTTATTTTCGATAGCAGTAGCCGTGCCATGCGCCTCTTCCAGAGTTATCTTCCCATCCATGCGGACATGAATTTCGATGGCATAATAACTGCCGATCCTGCGGGTACGCAAATGGTGGGGCTGACTCACTCCCGGAAAAGAGAGTACGGTCTGTTCAATCTCTTTCTCGACATCGTCCGGCAAGGACTTTTCAAGCAGTTCGTCCACACAAGGAATCAGCAACTGCACAGATACCTTCATAATAAAGAAACTGACTACCACTGCGGCAATCGGATCGAGTACCCGCCAATGATCTCCCAGCAAAATGGCCCCTCCAATACCGATAGCCGTTCCGATGGATGATAACGCATCACTCCGGTGATGCCAGGCATTGGCTACCACGGCCTGAGAATTTAACTTCTTGCCCTGAATCACGGTATACTGATACAGTATCTCTTTTGACACAATCGACACCAATGCCGCCACCAATGCCACTACACCGGGAGACTCCAACTGTCCGCCCTGCAAAAAAGTATAAATGGAAGAGGCACCATTCCAAAAGATACCGAAGCCGACACACAAAAGTAACAACCCGATGATGGCCGTAGCCAATGTTTCATATTTGCCGTGCCCATAATCGTGCCCCTTATCTTCGGGCTTCCCGGCGATACGGACAAAGACAATGACAACAATATCGGTGATGAAGTCGGATAGTGAATGGACAGCATCGGCCAGCATAGCCGCACTATGCCCGGTAATTCCGGCAAAGAATTTAAAAACGAGCAAAAGGAAGTTCACGACACTTCCCACGATCGTTACTTTATAAATTCCCTTCTCCCTGGAAGACTTTTCACTTTCCATTTGTTAGATTATTCATAATGTGAGGGGCAAATGTACATGAAAATCTTGAATTATTAATATTTAATCGCTTACTTTGTACTGATTGATATAAAACGAACCGATTATGGCTAAAAAGAAAGAAAAAAAAGCCGGCAAAAGAATGAAGAAGAAAGAACTGTCAAAGGTGGTTCTCGATTTCTTCCATGCCAAACAAGACGAGGTTATCAGCCTGAAATATATTTTCTCGGAACTGAAGTTAACCACTCATCCGCTAAAAATGCTCTGCATGGATATCCTGTCCGATCTCCTGGCCGATGACTACATTACCGAAGTAGATAAAAGCAAATATAAACTAAACAATCACGGTGTTGAAATGACCGGAACTTTCCAGCGTAAAAGCAACGGGAAGAACTCGTTTATCCCCGAAGGAGGCGGAGACCCGATTTTTGTCGCCGAGCGTAACTCCGCTCATGCGATGAATAACGATAAGGTGCGCATCGCCTTTTATGCCAAACGTCGCGGACGCGAGGCCGAGGGAGAAGTGATCGAGATACTGGAACGCGCCAACGATACATTTGTCGGCACACTGGAAGTGGAGAAATCGTATGCCTTCCTCGTCACGGAAAACCGTACGCTTGCCAACGACATCTTTATCCCTAAAGATAAACTGAAGGGCGGAAAGACCGGCGACAAGGCAGTGGTAAAGGTCACAGAGTGGCCGGACAAAGCTAAAAACCCGATCGGACAAGTGCTCGACATTCTTGGCAAAGCCGGTGACAATACGACTGAGATGCACGCTATCCTGGCCGAATTCGGATTGCCATACGTCTATCCGCAGTCGGTAGAAAAAGCCGCAGATAAGATTCCCGCAGAGATTTCCGCCGAAGAAATAGCCCGCCGCGAAGACTTCCGGAAAGTAACCACCTTCACCATCGACCCGAAAGACGCCAAAGACTTTGACGACGCTCTTTCCATCCGCCCGTTGAAGGACGGACTTTGGGAAGTCGGCGTACACATTGCCGATGTGACGCATTATGTCAAAGAGGGAAGCATCATCGACAAAGAAGCCGAAAAGCGTGCAACTTCCGTTTATCTGGTAGACCGCACCATACCGATGTTGCCCGAACGTCTCTGCAACTTCATCTGCTCACTTCGCCCCAACGAAGAGAAACTTGCTTTCTCTGCCATATTCGACATTACGGAAAAAGGAGAAGTGAGAGATTCGCGCATTGTACACACGGTCATAGAATCGGACCGCCGCTTTACTTACGAAGAGGCACAACAGATCATCGAAACCAAAGAGGGTGACTTCAAGGACGAGATACTGATGCTCGACACCATAGCCAAGGCCTTGCGTGAAAAGCGTTTTGCGGCAGGAGCCATCAACTTCGACCGTTACGAAGTGAAATTCGAAATCGATGAAAAAGGAAAACCCATCAGCGTTTACTTTAAGGAGTCAAAAGATGCCAATAAACTGGTAGAAGAGTTTATGCTGCTTGCCAACCGCACCGTAGCAGAGAAAATAGGCAAGGCACCCAAAGGAAAGAAGGCCAAAGTGCTGCCTTACCGTATCCACGATCTTCCTGATCCGGAAAAGCTGGACAACCTCGCACAGTTCATCGCCCGTTTCGGTTACAGACTTCGCACAAGCGGAACCAAGACGGATGTCTCTAAATCGATCAATCACCTGTTGGACGACATACAAGGAAAGAAGGAAGAGAACCTGATTGAAACCGTATCTATTCGTGCCATGCAGAAAGCGCGTTACTCTACGCACAACATCGGTCACTATGGACTGGCTTTCGACTATTACACCCACTTCACCTCTCCTATCCGACGTTTTCCGGACATGATGGTGCACCGGTTGGTAACCAAATATATGGATGGCGGACGCAGCGTATCGGAAACGAAGTACGAGGATCTGTGCGACCACAGTTCGAACATGGAACAGATTGCAGCCAACGCCGAACGTGCTTCCATCAAATACAAACAGGTGGAGTTCATGAGCGAACATCTGGGACAGACTTATGACGGAGTGATCTCCGGCGTAACGGAATGGGGACTTTACGTAGAACTGAACGAAAACAAATGTGAGGGCATGATACCTATCCGCGATCTGGACGATGATTATTACGAGTTCGACGAAAAGAACTACTGCCTGCGCGGTCGTCGCAAGAACCGTATCTACAGCCTGGGAGACGCGATCACTATCAAAGTGGCACGGGCCAATCTGGAGAAGAAACAACTGGACTTCGCACTGATAGAGTAACATTTTGTCAAAATGATAATCGGGACCCGCTCAGATTGCCTTATTTCTGGCAAGAGTACGTCCGCAAAGAAAAATCGCCTTCCACACGGATCGGCGATTTTCTTTTTATTATCCGGATAAGGGAAGTTGGCACAAAAGCGAAAGCATAAGTACATAGAAGCCGGACAAAGAAAAAGAAATAAAGGATATAAGGAATCATTTTATCTTTTCCTAAGCGCTCGCCATTCGGAAGCAACCAGAGAAATATATGGATTCACGCCGCTCCGAAACACCGGTAAAAGAAGATGTGAAACAAAAGACCTTTATTTTTCTTCAAAAGAAGTAAGCATTTCACCCGAAAGAAGTAAGCATTTTCGGAAAGTGCTTACTTCTTTTCGAGAAAAGCAAGGGGCTTCAACCCGAAAAGCCCGGGTTTCCGATCCCCTAAGCCCGGCTGTTGGAGTCCAAAAATCTGTTTTTGTGTTCCTGTGCTCCCTATCAGCCTGATAAAAGAGAAAGTACATGTAAGCGGAAACAGCCATTTACTCACTTTTTGAAATGAAACACAGACAAAACGCAGCAATCGGATCATCCTACAAGTTCTAATATATAAAATCCATTCCGACAATGTATCCAAGGTGCCGTGCAACACAACCTTTTTTAGTAATCTTGTAATAATAACATCGTTCGCCCGACTATAAAGTAAAGATTAGAACAAATGAAGTCAAACAAAAATGAATTTCTGAAGATGTTGACTGCCTATCAGGGGATTATCCACAAGGTAAACCGGGTATATTTCAGATCGGAAGCGGACAGAGAGGACAACTTTCAGGAAACCGTCTATCAGCTCTGGCGATCTTTCCCGGCATTGCAGAACAAGGAGAAACCCGCATCGTGGATCTATAGGGTAGCAATCAATACCTCTATTTCGAAAATAAGAAAGGATAGTCGCATCGAGTTTCATGACTCGCCGCCGGAAGGAGAGACCGTTGACCCTTGGGAACAGCAGGAACAGGACGAAAACTGGCAAAGACTTGTCAATGCCCTTCAAAAACTGAATGAAATAGACAAGTCTATCATGCTGCTTTATATGGAAGACTATAGTTATGAAGAAATAGCAGAAATAGTGGGGATAAGCAGCTCCGCCGTCGGCGTAAAGATTCACAGGCTGAAAAGCCGATTACAAAAACAATTTAAAAAGTAAAGCATCATGGAAGCACATGACATTAAAGAAACCTGGAAAGCGGGAGTGGAAAAGAATATCAAACCGTATCCCGAAGAGAAACTGAACGAGATGGTAATCAAATCCGCGAGAAAATCAATCAAGACAGTGTATCCCGGAACCGTCTTCCGACTCGTTGTGGTCGCCGTGGTTGTTTACCTTATTGTAATGCTGTTTATAAGAGAGCAAAGCATGGAAAGAGCGTACGTGGATATAGCCGCTTTGGCCGTATTGTCCGTTTCCTATTTCCTTTGGGAACGTTCCGCTTACAGAATGCGGAAATACACCAACGGCATGGCTGTAAAGGAATGGTTGGAATACCGGATAAAAGAAGTTGAGAAAAGCGTAAAGTTCAATACCAAATATGGTTGGATCGTATATACGTGTTCCTTTCTCTCGGCAATGGGCTTCTATGTGTTCTATCTGATGGCAATGAATATAACTCCCGGTATATTGAACGTCGTAGTTGTCCCACTCGGCATAGCCATTTACCTGCTGATCATAGACCGTTCTTTAGGACGGAATTACCGGAAAACCCTCCGTAAACTGAAAGATTTATATAAACAGTTTGAAGTGGAGGATTGAAAACAACTATATCAAGGAAACGAATCATCATCGGACAGGCACAGGCACTTACTGTAAGCACTGGCACATCCCATCCGACCGGAAATCAGAAAGTAAAAAAAACAAGTAGCCCCGGTCGGAAGATGAAAGTCGGAAAGACGGACTTTTATCTTCCGGCCGGTCCCGGAAAAGAGGAAACATTATTACCCCAAGCATCCATCAACGTTCTTGCTGAAAGGTGACGCCGCTTCAGAGACAGCCGGTCATTGCCCCATGCCGGACTACCGCTTAACCGTAAAGACCTGACTCTGACCTGCCGGAATTACAACTTCCTTCACCTTCCGCCCGATCTTCAAACGGCAGGCATTTCCCTGTTCGGAAAATACCTTTACCACAGTTTTACCTGATTTACTCCAGGCAATATCTATAATGAAACCACCGCGGGCACGCAGCCCCGTAACCTTTCCTTCTGCCCATACATCGGGTAATGCCGGCAGAACGTCTATCACACCGTCATGGCTCTGCAACAACATTTCCGCCACACCGGCAGTATACCCAAAGTTACCGTCGATCTGAAAAGGGGGATGTGCATCGAACAAATTCTTATATAATCCCCCATGCCGATTTACTTCCGGCCCGAAGTCGGTGGGGGTGAATAAATTCCGTATAATGCGGTAAGCGTGATTTCCATCGTGCATACGGGCCCACATGTTGATCTTCCATCCCATACTCCAGCCCGTAGCTTCATCTCCACGCAATTCGAGCGTACGGCGGACTGCACTGACAAGTTCGGGTGTCTTGCCCGGTGTTATTTCACATCCCGGATGGAATCCATACAAGTGTGACAAATGGCGGTGGTGCGGTTCTACTTCATCAAAGTCTTCACTCCACTCCATAATCTGCCCCCGCTTTCCGATACGGTAAGGCACCAGTTGCTTTGCTCCCATTACGTGCAGCAAGAGAGTATCGGCAGGAGGAAGAATAGAATCGGCAGCTAAAATCGCGGCTGCTTCGGCCGTATTGCTGAAGAGTTCACGAATAATGGCCATATCCATCGCCGGAGCCGGAGCTACGGCCGAAGTTTTCTTTTCCGGAGTCAGAAACTGATTCTCGGGTGAAACTCCCAACGGAGTTTGCCACATCCCGTCTTTTTCCACCAGCCAGGCGTTATAAAACCGTGCGGCATCGCGCATCAGCGGATAGGCGGTCTCACGGAGAAACTTCTTATCCCCCGAAAACAGGTAATGATCCCACAAATGCCGGCAAAGCCAGCCGGCACTCATATTCCACATAAACCAGGTAGGTTCACCGTCTGCCGGTCCCGACTCACGCCAGATAGAGGTGATATGATGGGAAGTCCAGCCGGGAAGGTTATACATCTTTGTAGCTGTAGCGGAACCATTGACCGCAAGTTCCCGAATCAGTCGGAAAAGCGGTTCACTGCACTCAGGCAGTCCGGTGGTTTCGGCCGGCCAGTAATTCATCTCAGTATTGATATTAATGGTATAACTGCTGCTCCATGCCGGAACCACATCCTTATTCCATATACCTTGCAGATTGGCGGGTTGTCCGCCTTCACGTGAAGATGCTATCAGCAGATAACGCCCATACTGAAACAAAAGTGCTGCCAGAGCATTGTCCGGATTGTCCCTGAATCCGATAATACGGCGGTCGGTAGGCAGACCAGAATAGTCTTTCTCCGATTTCAAAGTCAACGCCACACGACCGAACAGCCGTTGATAGTCCGCCAAGTGACGTTTCTTCAGATCTTCATAAGGCAGCTGCCCGGCAACGGAAAGAATCGTATCCAACTTGGCCTGATAATCACTGCCGTCCTGTGAAGGACTTCTATCAAAGCCATTATAGCTGGTGGCAGCAGCAACCAAAAGAATTATTTCACCCTCTCCGCTCACTTTCAACTGATTGTCTTGCAAGGTGGCATTTCCTTTCAGTACCTTCACCCGGCTTTGGAAAAACATCCCTTTGCCGCCAACCTCATCGGCATACAGCACTTGTTTGTCGGTCTTTCGGCGTCCGTGACTATCGAAAAGTTCCGGATGGCGATCTGTCAATCCGTTCTTTTCGAGGAAGTCCAGCGTCCACCGCTCTACACAACCCGGAGCCTGTCCCGAAAGAATCAACTCTTCACCCGTACCATCCACTTTCGCTGTCGGATGCTCCGATGTATAGCTCACCGCTACATTTACGGGCGACCGACGTGAAGCAGAGATACGAATCACCATTACCCGGTCCGGATTGGATATAAAGTATTCACGGGTATAGCGGATGCCTCCTGCCTGATAGCGAATAGTATGTACGGCATCTTGCAGATTCAGTTCACGCACATAGTTTTCCACCTTTCCCTGAACATCAAAGCTTAGAAAAAGGTCGGCCAGAGGTTGATAGCTCTGCGAAAGCCTGCCTTGCCAGTTCCGGGTTATCAATCGGTGGGCACCCGCATAATCGCCATGGTTCAACAAGGCAAGCACTTCATTGTATACACTTCCGATAGAAGGTACGCCAACACCGGAAAAAGGTTCACCGCTATATAGTGTGCTTTCATTCAGTTGCAAATGTTCTCTCCCGGCATCTCCGAATACCATCGCACCCAAATATCCATTTCCCAAAGGAAGAGCTTCATTCCAGTTGGCAGCAGGCTGCCGGTACCAAAGCGAAAGATTATTTCCGCCGAACAACAGGCAAGCTTCCAGTAAACAAAAAAGAGTGGTAAAAATGTGTTTCTTCATAACTATCAGGGTTAATTCATTTCAAAAACTGTATTTCTATATTCCCGGAAGGCAAAGTTATTAAAATAAATTTCCATCTTTGTATTCCTATCAAGAGAATATAGTTATGAAGACAGTAATCATTGAAAACAAAGAGCAGGTAGAAGAAATTATCTCCCGTTGCGATATTTGCTTTGTCGGTATCACCGACCTGGAAGGCAACCCTTATGTGATCCCCATGAACTTCGGCTATCAGGATGGAGTGATCTATCTGCATTCCGGCCCCACAGGCAGCAGCATCGATATGCTGGCAAAAAATAACCGTGTCTGCATCACTTTCAGTGTAGACCACGAATTGGTATTCCAGCACCCCAAGGTGGCATGCAGTTATCGGATGCGGGCCAAAAGTGTGATTTGCAGAGGACGCGTAAACTTTATCGAAGACCTGGAAGAAAAACGTGAAGCGCTCAATATATTGATGCGGCATTATAGCAGCCGGGAATTTGTATACTCAGATCCGGCAGTGAGAAATGTAAAAATCTGGGAGATACCGATTGAAAACGTTACGGCAAAAGAGTATGCGGTGCCGCATACGAAATAAATTCACCACAGATTACACGGATTCACTCAGAATTTTGATCCGATAGTTAGTAAGACGAATCATTAATCTGTGCAAATCCTGTGTAATCTGTAGTGAACAATGCATCAGAGCGGATACTCCTCGAACGCATATAAGATTGTCGACAGATAGCGTTCACCTGTATCCGGCAATAATACAACAATCAATTTTCCCTCATTCTCCGGAAGTCTGGCTAACTCGGTAGCTGCATATACTGCCGCCCCGGAAGAGATTCCGACCAAAAGCCCCTCTTTAGCCGCCAATTCACGACTGGTACGGATAGCATCATCGTTTCCTACCTGTTTAATCTCGTCTACCACAGCAGCATTATAGGTTTTGGGTATAAATCCTGCTCCAATACCCTGTATCTTGTGCGGACCGGGAGCACCACCCGATAATACCGGTGAATCGGTAGGCTCTACAGCCACAATTCGTACAGTAGGATTATGCTCCTTCAAAGCAGCCCCTACTCCACTTACGGTACCTCCCGTTCCTACTCCGGCCACAAAGATGTCCACCTTTCCATCGGTATCTCTCCAGATCTCCTGTCCGGTAGTACGTACATGAACCGCAGGGTTAGCCGGATTTTCGAACTGTTGCAGAATGACAGATCCGGGAGTAGCCGCTTGCAGTTCCTCAGCCTTGGCAATGGCTCCTTTCATCCCGTTTGCTCCCGGAGTAAGTACAAGCTCCGCTCCCAACGCCTTCAACAGGTTCCTGCGTTCCATACTCATCGTGTCGGGCATGGTCAATATCAGCTTATAGCCTTTGGAAGCAGCCACAAATGCCAAACCGACTCCGGTATTTCCACTGGTTGGCTCTATAATAACAGATCCTGGCCTCAACGTCCCCTTCACTTCGGCATCTTCAATCATGGCCAGAGAAATACGGTCTTTCACACTTCCGGCCGGATTGAAATATTCCAGCTTTGCTACTACACGTGCTTTGAGCCCTTTACTTGCGTTATAATTACTCAACTCCAGTAACGGAGTGTTACCGACTAAATCTGTCAGCTTCTTTGCTATCTTTCCCATATCTATCTATTATTAAATATCTGTTTATTAGTAATAGGACAAAGGTAGTGCAGATTTGGTTCATTCTCAATACCATAAGTATGGTAAATTCGTACTACGAATGAGGGAGAAATATTTTTCTAAAGAATCCAACCGAACCGCCGGTTACATTCCGGACACAGTAAAACGACGAATATAATTCGCCACCAGACAACAACCCGGAGTATATACCTGTCCGTGATCAAAGCCCTGCAATTCATAAAGTGATACTTTCTGATTACCAATATTCTTCAGTACTGAAGCCAGCAAAGCATTTTCTTCGTAACGGTCGGCCATTTCCAAATTCCGGTCACCGGTAATCAATATAAAAGGAGGTGTATTCTTACGGGCTTTGTTGCAAGGCGCATACCGGTCGATCACCGGAATACCTTCGGGCAGCGCGCGTTCTTTACGTATGGTGAAATGTGTAACAGTCTGCCCGCTGATAGGAAGATACGCAGCTATGCTGTCAGCATCTACTCCATATTTCCGAAGATATGATTTATCTAATCCGACCATTAAAGTCAAATAACCTCCGGCCGAATGTCCGGTAACAAAAACACGTTTGGGACTACCTCCATATTCTTCTATATGTTTACAGGTCCAGGCAACGGCAGCGGCTGCATCATCGGTATAAGCAGGGTTTTTAGCTTTAGGACTAAGCCTGTAATTGACAGCGACTACTGCAAATCCTTGATTCATAAACATCTCAGGAATGTGTTTTCCTCCCCCTTCCAATCCTCCGCCATGAAACCAGACAATCGTCGGAAAGTCTTTTTTCCCAACCGGATAATAGACATCAAGTTTACAGCGTTCCTTACGGTAACCATCCGTTTCCCCCGCAGGAATATACGAAATGTCTTTTACTGTTTTGTACGTCTCCTGTGCCTGTAAGGTGAAGGCAACGAACAGGAGAATAAATGATAAATACTTTTTCATGCTATTAAGTGTTTGTGAATTACTTGGGCAAATATAATACAATAACGACACTGTTTGAAAAAATAATAGCTTCCTTTATACACTCAATATCAAAAAAGTATAGAGAAGTGGCTGTATTAATTCCTATTTAATTACCTTTGTCAATATCATAACCTCCAAACACTTATTTCAATATGAGAAAGATCACCCTCATTATGTTTGTACTGCTAATCTGTGCAGCACAACAAGTAAAGGCACAAACTGACAGTATGCTCATCCGGCCGACAGTAGATAAGAGAGTCGAACTACTTAGCATTGTTTTCCGTTTAACGGGTAATCCGGAGTATAGCAAAAACGATTTCAAACTCTACACAGACCGCATCGAATCGCATTTTTCTCCATATAAAAACCACGAACTTATACTATTCGTACGCTCATTGGTCAAGACTGACGGTGTTTCATACGATGCAGTGATGAGTATGGCCGTCAATCTCGACGACCAGTTCAATCTGCCCGAAGATTATGGTTCACTGGACTCTCGTTGGAATAGGAATCAAGTAGGGTCATTTATCAAACTGTTAAAGAAGTTTGTCAAAGACAGTCGTTTCGATGCCTTTTATCACTCAAACGAAAACTTATATAAAGAGGCTGTAAATCGTTTTATGCCTATTTACAAAAACATAGATATCCAATGGTATAATGACTTCTATGGGCAGAAGTCCAACGACCGGTTTCACATTATACTTTCAATGGGCAACGGTTCGGGAAATTATGGACCGAGTGTCACTGACAAGGAAAACGTACATAATGTCTTTTCAATCATGGGAGCATGGGTTACCGATTCCGTAGGAATGGTTGTTTATCCATCTGAATTAATCTTACCAATTTTAATCCACGAATTCAACCATTCGTTCGTAAGCTTCGATCCGGAAATGTTCCGCACAAGCGGCGAACAGATTTATGCTGCGGTTGGCGAACAAATGGCGCACCAAGCCTATGGACAATGGTCTATTGTCCTCACCGAAGCAATGGTACGTGCGGCAGTTATAAAATACATGAAAGACCATAACTTCCCGGCTGTCGAAATCACCAAAGAAACCGTCATACAAAAAACACGTGGCTTTGTCTGGATAAGCAAGCTGGTCGATGAACTTGAGAAGTATGCCTCTAACCGCACGACATACCCGACTCTCAACAGCTATATGCCACGGCTGACAGAAGCTTACACAGGCTTTGCCCAATATACCGCAAACTATGATTCTATCCGCCCCAAAGTAGTTTCGATCGACGAATTTACCAACGGCGATACAACCGTTCGGAGCGACATCAAAACTATTACTATCCATTTTGACCGTCCTTTGGTGGGGCGCGGATACTCATTCAATTATGGTCACCTCGGAATGGATGCAATGCCCAAGATTTTAAACGTCAACTACGCCAATGACAACCGTACTGTGATTATCGGAGTAGAATTGTTACTCGGAAAAGAGTATGGAATCACTCTTTTAGGGCTTTCTTTCCGCACTCCGGAAGGAGATGGCATAAAACCCTATGAAATTTCTTTCAGAACGGCACAGTGACACAAATTCTCTCTCATTGTCTGTGATCCAGGTAGTAAAAGGCAATCCCATTTTGGACAAAAAGGGAAAGCAGATGACTGCATTAGCCTAAAATTGATTATCTTTGCACCCCAAAACGGAATATTATTAGAGTAATTGCTCTTTTTCAACTTTATAGGGTTACTCTTCCATTTGATAGAAATACACAACTGATTGATAATATAAAAAAGATTATAATATTATGGCATTGCAATGTGGTATTGTCGGACTACCCAACGTAGGTAAGTCAACACTTTTCAATTGTTTGTCCAACGCGAAAGCACAGGCGGCAAACTTCCCTTTTTGTACGATCGAACCGAACGTGGGTGTAATTACTGTACCCGACGAGCGTTTAAATAAACTGGCCGAATTGGTACATCCCAACCGTATTGTTCCTACAACGGTAGAAATCGTAGATATCGCCGGACTTGTGAAAGGTGCCAGTAAGGGCGAAGGACTGGGAAACAAATTTCTGGCTAACATTCGTGAAACCGATGCCATCATCCATGTACTCCGTTGCTTTGACGACGATAATGTAACTCATGTGGACGGAAGTGTGAATCCGGTACGGGATAAAGAAATCATCGATTACGAGTTGCAGCTAAAAGACCTGGAAACCATCGAGAGCCGCATACAGAAAGTGCAGAAACAAGCCCAAACGGGAGGTGATAAAGCTGCCAAGCAAGCTTATGACGTACTTGTGCAATTCAAGGATGCGCTGGAACAGGGCAAATCGGCACGTACAGTAACTTTTGAAACGAAAGACGAACAAAAAATAGCAAAAGAATTGTTTCTGCTCACCAGCAAACCTGTAATGTATGTTTGCAATGTAGACGAAGCAAGTGCAGTCAACGGAAACAAATATGTGGACATGGTACGTGAAGCCGTTAAGGACGAAGACGCCGAAATCCTCGTGGTAGCCGGAAAAACAGAGGCTGACATCGCCGAACTGGAAACTTACGAAGACCGCCAAATGTTCCTCGCCGAGATCGGTTTGGAAGAATCGGGCGTAGCACGCCTTATTAAATCGGCCTACAAACTGCTGAACCTTGAAACTTATTTCACTGCCGGCGTACAGGAAGTACGTGCCTGGACTTACGAAAAAGGTTGGAAAGCCCCACAGTGCGCCGGAGTAATCCATACCGATTTTGAGAAAGGATTTATCCGCGCAGAAGTAATCAAATATGAAGACTTCTTGCAATATGGCTCGGAGGCTGCTGTTAAAGAAGCCGGAAAGTTGGGCGTAGAAGGAAAAGAATACGTAGTACAGGATGGAGATATCATGCACTTCCGTTTCAATGTATAAGACATCTATTTTCAATTATAGACTGAGGAGCTGATCAAATGGTCAGCTCTTTTTTTCTCCTCCCCTCAAAACGAAAACTCCCCGCTTTCTAATACTATCTTCAAGCAAATCATTATCTTTGCGCCCGTATATTATGCCTAACAAGCAACACAAGAAAATATCATGAACATGGAAAGTACTAACAGACTTCGTTATCTTATCGCAGGAACCGGAGGCGTAGGCGGAAGTATCGCCGGCTTTCTGTCACTTGCCGGTAAAAACGTTACCTGCATTGCCCGCGGAGCACATCTGCAAGCGATACAACAGGACGGACTTAAACTGAAATCGGACTTAAAAGGTGAACATACATTACGGATGGACGCTTGCACGGCAGAAGAATATAACGGAAAAGCTGACGTGATATTTGTATGTGTTAAAGGATATTCCGTAGACTCCATCACAGAACTTATCAAACGGGCTTCCCATGAAAATACAATTGTAATTCCTATATTAAACGTATACGGTACCGGGCCGCGCATACAACGTCTGGTACCAGGAATCACTGTACTGGACGGATGTATCTACATCGTAGGGTTTGTTTCCGGACCGGGCGAAATCACTCAGATGGGAACTATTTTCCGTCTGGTATATGGTGCACACCGCGGAACTGTCGTTCCTGTGGGAATGATGAAAGCCGTACAGAAAGACTTACAGGAGAGCGGCATTAAAGTTGAAATCTCTCCCGATATTAATCGTGATACCTTCATTAAATGGTCTTTCATCTCGGCTATGGCAGTCACCGGAGCCTATTATAATGTTCCGATGGGAAAAGTGCAGAAACCGGGTAAGGTACGCGACACTTTCATTGGACTCTCTACCGAAAGTGCAGCCCTGGGAAAGAAACTTGGAATCGAATTTAAAGAAGATATAGTCACATACAATCTGAAAGTTATCGATAAGCTGGCTCCTGAGAGCACGGCATCCATGCAAAAAGACATAGCACGCGGACACGAATCAGAGGTACAGGGTCTGCTTTTCGATATGATAACAGCAGCTGAAGAACAGGACATTGATGTACCTACCTATCGGGAAGTTGCTAAAAAATTCATCAAACTATAAAGAAATAATTATGAACAACCTTCTTTTATCTATCAATTGGAATCCGAATCCAGAATTATTCAATCTTTTCGGCATCTCAATCCGTTATTACGGATTACTGTGGGCTATCGGAATATTCTTTGCTTATGTGGTAGTCCACTATCAGTACCGTGATAAGAAGATAGACGAAAAGAAGTTCGAACCGCTTTTCTTTTATTGTTTCTTCGGCATCCTCATCGGAGCACGATTAGGACATTGCCTGTTCTACGATCCGGCATATTACCTGAATCATTTCTGGGAAATGATACTTCCGGTCAAATTTCTTCCCGGAGGCGGATGGAAGTTCACGGGATATGAAGGACTGGCCAGCCACGGAGGTACGCTCGGACTGATTATTGCCCTTTGGCTTTACTGCCGTAAAACAAAGATGAATTATATGGATGTAGTAGACATGATTGCAGTAGCCACTCCTATCACAGCTTGTTTCATTCGCCTTGCCAACTTAATGAACTCTGAAATTATCGGTAAGGTAACAGATGTATCCTGGGCATTCGTTTTCGAACGGGTAGACATGCAACCCCGCCATCCGGCACAGCTTTACGAAGCAATAGCCTATTTTATCTTATTCCTGATTATGATGTTTCTTTATAAGAACTACAGCAAGAAACTACACCGGGGATTCTTCTTCGGACTTTGCCTGACAGCCATCTTTACCTTCCGTTTCTTCGTTGAATTCCTGAAAGAAAATCAGGTGGACTTTGAAAATGGTATGGCACTGAATATGGGACAATGGTTAAGTATTCCGTTCGTAATCATCGGCATTTACTTTATGTTTTTCTATGGAAAGAAAAAGAGTGCAAAATGAAACATATTATTGATATTAAAACCTGGGAGAGAAAAGAAAATTACGAGTTTTTCCTTGGTTTCCAGAATCCTACTATTTCTATTACTTCAGAAGTAGAATGTTCGGGTGCCAAAACCCGTGCCAAAGCTGCCGGAGAATCCTTTTTCCTGCACTATCTTTATGCCGTGTTGCGTGCTGTCAATGATATTAAAGAATTCCGGTTCCGCATCGATTCTGAAGGACAGGTAGTCTATTTCGATACAGTGGATATGCTGACTCCCATTAAAGTGGCAGATAACGGACGTTTTTTTACTGTACGACTTCCCTGGCATCCTGATTTTAAAACTTTCCATACAGAAGCCAAAGCCATCATTAACAGAATAGATCCGGATAAAGACCCTTATGAAGCAGAAAAGACAGGAGGTAATGATCTACTGGATGTAGTGCTGCTCAGCGCTACTCCCGATTTATATTTTACCTCACTGACCTGTACGCAGGAACATCGTCACGGTAGTAATTACCCGTTGATGAATGCAGGTAAAGCCGTCATAAGAGGTGGTGTATTAGTAATGCCCATCGCTATGACCATTCATCATGGGTTTATTGACGGACACCACTTATCTCTATTTTATAAAAAGGTGGAAGAATTTCTTAAATAATTATTTGCCCCTGACTATCTTTTTGATATCGTTCAGTTTGTTTAATGCTTCAATCGGAGTCAGATTATTCACATCCAGATTAAGTATCTCATCCCGGATCTGACATAAGACCGGGTCATCAAGCTGAAAGAAACTCAACTGCATACCTCCACGATTCTCACTGACTTCTGCCAGCGGTTTACCTGAAATTCCCTGCTGGCGGTTGTCAGATTCGAGCTGCTTCAGAATTTCATTGGCACGTTTCACAATACTTTTAGGCATACCGGCCATCTTGGCCACATGGATACCGAAAGAGTGCTCACTTCCCCCCCTTTCAAGTTTCCGGAGGAAAATAACTTTGTTATCCACTTCCTTAACCGATACATTATAATTCTTTATGCGCTTAAAGGATTTCTCCATCTCGTTCAGTTCATGGTAGTGGGTAGCAAAAAGTGTACGTGCTTTTGCCTTCGGGTGCTCATGAATATACTCCACAATGGCCCAAGCTATAGATATTCCGTCATAAGTAGAAGTACCACGTCCCAATTCATCAAACAAAATGAGACTCCGGGAAGATACATTATTCAAAATATCAGATGCTTCATTCATCTCGACCATAAAAGTAGATTCTCCTACAGAGATATTGTCACTGGCACCGACACGTGTGAATATCTTATCCACCAATCCGATATGAGCACTCTCGGCCGGAACGAATGAACCAATCTGTGCAAGCAGGGTGATCAATGCAGTTTGTCTTAATAAAGCCGACTTACCGGCCATATTCGGACCCGTAATAATGATAATCTGCTGCGTTGCATTATCCAGCATCACATCATTAGCTATGTATTTCTCTCCAATCGGCAATTGCTTTTCAATTACCGGATGACGCCCTTGACGAATATCCAGCACATCACTGTCTTCAATAACCGGACGGATATAATTATTCTCTTTAGCTACATTGGCAAATGACAGCAAACAGTCAATGCGTGCTATTTGGTTAGCATTGATCTGAATGGCAGGAATAAACTCACTCAGCGCTTGCACCAATTCTGTATACAAGCGGGTCTCCAATACCAATATCTTATCTTCTGCACCCAGGATCTTTTCTTCATATTCTTTCAATTCCTGAGTAATGTAGCGCTCTGCATTTACCAATGTCTGCTTGCGTATCCACTCTTGCGGCACTTTATCTTTATGTACATTCCGCACTTCAATATAGTATCCGAAAACACTGTTATAGGCAATCTTCAAACTTGGTATTCCTGTCAGTTCGCTTTCACGCTGCTGTATCTGAAGCAAATAATCTTTACCCGAATAAGCTATCTGACGTAATTCATCCAGTTCCGGATTCACTCCGTCTTTAATGACTCCTCCCTTATTTATCAACAAAGGAGGATCATTATTAATTTCCTTCTCAATGCGGTCGCGAATAGAAATACAAAGATTCAACTGCTCTCCAATACGATTCAAACTGGGGTTATCAGCTTGCCGGCAAGCCTCTTTAATAGGTTCAATTGCTTGTAAAGCAACTTTTAACTGTACTACCTCACGTGGAGAAACCCGCCCGACGGCCACTTTCGAAATGATACGTTCCAAATCTCCAATCCGATGCAACTCGTCTTCGATCAACTCCCTGAAATCCGGTTTACGAAAAAAGTATTCTACTACATTTAATCGATCGTTAATAGGCTTCTCGTCTTTTAACGGAAATACCATCCAACGCTTCAGCAGACGCGCTCCCATAGGGCTGATAGTTTTATCGATTACATTGAGAAGGCTACTTCCACCATCATTCATGCTACCGATCAACTCCAGGCTGCGCACTGTAAATTTATCAAGACGTACATACTTGTCCTCTTCAATACGGGCTAATGAAGTGATATGCCCCACCTGAGTATGCTCCGTCATGTCCAGATATTGCAGAATAGCTCCGGAAGCAACAATACCGTTTTTAAGATGCTCGACTCCAAATCCTTTCAGATTTTTCGTCTCAAAATGTTTCAGTAATTTCTCCCTGGAACTGGATTCGGTGAACACCCAATCATCCAGTTCAAAAGTAAAAAATTTACTTCCAAAGTTTCCTTCGAACATTCCACGTTTTCCACGTTCAAAAAGCACCTCTTTCGGGGCAAAGTTATTCAGCAGCTTATCTACATAGTCAAAAGGTCCTTCTGCTGTCAAAAACTCTCCGGTAGAAATATCCAGAAATGCTATTCCACAAGCGGATTTTCCGAAATGAACAGCAGCCAGAAAGTTGTTTTCTTTATAATTTAAAACGTTATCATTGATAGAAACACCGGGAGTGACCAACTCCGTAATGCCACGCTTCACCAACTTTTTCGTTGTTTTAGGATCTTCAAGCTGATCACATATAGCCACCCGCTTACCGGCACGGATCAGCTTCGGCAAATAAGTATCTAATGCATGATGAGGAAAACCTGCCATTTCAATGGTTTTTCCTTTCCCATTGGCGCGTTTCGTGAGAGTAATTCCTAATATTTCAGCCGCAATAATCGCATCGGTAGAATAAGTTTCATAGAAGTCCCCACACCGGAACAGCATCACTGCATCCGGATGCTTAGCCTTCAGGTCAAGGAATTGTTTCATCATCGGGGTTAATTCAATATCATTGCTCACGGATAGTCTTCTTTTTTAAGTTCATAAATAACAAGGCAAAGATAAGGGTTTCCTACTAATCTACCTACCTTAACAGATAGTTTTACCATACCTAAAAAGATGTATATTTACTAACCTTACCAGTTATCCCGCCAATAAAATCGGTTACACCAATTTCTAAATAAACCTTTCAAAAGGAGGTATATTTATTAATAACTTTATTAATTCCATTAAAATATATTATAATATACCGTTTTTCACCAGAATTATTTGCAGTTTTCGTGGAAAGCCGTACATTTGCAATGTGTTTTTCATAGTATTAGATTTAAGGTTAACAAAGGTTGGAGCAAGGCGTTGCTCCTTTTTTTATGTCCCTACTCCATGTCTCATCGGGAATCAAGATAAACATCGTTTCAATCCGATTCACCACAAAAAATAGTAATTAAAGATCCTAAAACATTTAATAAACCGCACTTTTTTCTTAAAACGTGTTATAAAACATGCTTTTATTCTTGGATTATTTGCTATTCCCATGAAAAGCCGTACATTTGCAATGTGTTTTTCATAGTATTAGATTTAAGGTTAACAAAGGTTGGAGCAAGGCGTTGCTCCTTTTTTTATGTCCTTACTCCACAGATTCCAATAATTTCCCTTCCAAATGAATGTAATTCATTCCACACAGATGGTCACACTTTCTTCAAAGAGAGATTATTTTTTCCATTGATAATCAATATCAACCCGTCTCGCAATGGCATATTGAATTAGGAAAATATAAAGTAGCGGAAGATGCACGATACACACTGACAGATCCCAGAAAAAGTGTTTTTGATAATGCAGCGATATTGACTCTTATCGGAAAATGGGATAATAAACTCTTCTTTTCGGCAACAGCCAATAAACAAAATTATCTGCTTTACTATGATCTAAAAGAAAAGAAATCCGGTAATATCCGACTCCCCTATCCGCAATATTCATTCGCCATACCGAAAAACACTCATTCATACCTGAATCCATGTCTGATGACGGAAAATATCTGATCTCGTATGAAATACAAGAAAATGATGAGAATCCAGTGATCATATTGGCCGAAAAATAAAAAAATCGGGATATATTCCATAAAGATTATATCCCGATCGTTATCCTTTCAGCACATCTTCGTGCTCAAACCTATTGAATGAATGTCATCATTTTTATCTTTTGAGTAATCATATGTCTAATCGATGATTACAAATATAAACACTAAAATTTAAATTATCAACAAATATAAGATTTTTATTTTCTGATCCTTCCCTTTCATACCTATTTTGTTTTTTAGCTATCTTCGTGGTTATCTGAAAATAATCATGTAAATTTGCTCCCTCATATTAAAGTATATATTATAAATCACTATAAACAAAAGGTTATCGCTATGGAATATAATTTCAGGGAGATCGAAAAGAAATGGCAGAAAATATGGGTAGACCACCATACCTACCAAGTAAATGAAGATGCATCCAAACAAAAATTCTATGTACTCAATATGTTCCCTTACCCTTCGGGAGCCGGATTACACGTAGGTCATCCGCTCGGATATATTGCTTCGGACATCTATGCACGTTATAAACGCCTGCAAGGATTTAATGTCCTGAATCCGATGGGTTATGATGCTTACGGACTGCCAGCCGAACAATATGCTATCCAGACCGGACAACACCCTGCAATTACTACCATCAATAACATCAACCGTTATCGTGAACAGTTGGATAAGATAGGATTTTCATTCGACTGGAACCGTGAAATACGTACTTGTGATCCCGAATATTATCACTGGACTCAATGGGCATTTATAAAAATGTTCAACAGCTATTACTGTAATGATGAAAAACAGGCACGTCCCATCGAAGAGTTGATCGAAGCCTTCGAAGCCAATGGAACGAAAAACATGAATATAGCCTGTGGTGAAGAAATGAATTTCACAGCCGACGAATGGAAAGCTAAGAGTGAAAAAGAACAACAGGAAATTTTAATGAACTACCGTATAGCCTATTTAGGCAATACGATGGTAAACTGGTGTCCGGCTTTGGGTACCGTACTTGCCAATGACGAAGTGGTTGACGGTGTTTCTGAAAGAGGCGGTTATCCGGTCATTCAAAAAGTGATGCGCCAGTGGTGTCTGCGTGTATCTGCTTATGCGCAGCGTTTACTTGACGGACTTGAAACCGTAGAATGGACTGACTCACTGAAAGAAACCCAACGTAACTGGATTGGACGTAGTGAAGGTGCTGAAATGAATTTCAAAGTGAAAGATTCCGATCTTGAATTTACCATCTTTACGACTCGTGCCGACACTGTATTCGGAGTTACTTTCATGGTGCTTGCCCCAGAAAGTGAATTGGTATCCCAATTAACGACCCCTGCACAAAAGGCAGAAGTAGACGCTTATCTGGAACGTACCAAAAAACGTACCGAACGCGAACGCATCGCCGATCGTAGTGTTAGTGGCGTATTCTCCGGAAGTTATGCCATTAATCCATTAACCAATGAACCTATACCGGTATGGATCAGTGATTATGTACTGGCAGGTTACGGTACTGGTGCCATCATGGCTGTACCTGCACACGACAGCCGTGACTATGCTTTTGCCAAACATTTCAATCTGGAAATTCGCCCGTTGATTGAAGGTTGCGACGTCAGTGAAGAAAGCTTCGACGCCAAAGAGGGTATTATGATGAACTCTCCACGTCCGGAAACTCCTGAAGGGGGCCTCGTACTGAATGGCTTAACTGTAAAAGAAGCCATTGCTAAAACCAAAGAATACATCAAAGAAACCGGATTGGGACGTGTAAAAGTAAATTTCCGTTTACGTGACGCCATTTTCTCGCGTCAGCGTTATTGGGGCGAACCATTCCCGGTTTACTATAAAGACGGAATGCCTTACATGATCGATGAAAGTTGTCTCCCGTTAGAGTTGCCGGAAGTAGCTAAATTCCTTCCTACAGAAACAGGTGAGCCCCCATTGGGACATGCTACCAAATGGGCATGGGATACTGTCAACAAGTGTGTGACAGACAATGACAAAATCGACAATGTAACCATTTTCCCATTGGAACTGAATACAATGCCAGGCTTTGCAGGTTCTTCTGCCTATTATTTGCGTTATATGGATCCGCGTAATCACGAAGCACTCGTTGCTCCTGCCGTAGATCAATACTGGAGAAATGTAGACCTGTATGTGGGCGGTACGGAACATGCTACCGGACACTTGATTTACTCACGTTTCTGGAATAAATTCCTGCATGATTTAGGCATATCTGTAGCTGAAGAACCTTTCCAGAAACTGGTCAATCAAGGAATGATACAGGGACGAAGCAACTTTGTTTATCGTATCAAAGATACCAATACTTTCGTATCTCTGAACCTGAAAGATCAATATGAGGTAACTCCTATTCATGTTGACGTAAATATTGTATCTAACGATATTCTCGATCTGGAAGCTTTCAAAGCATGGAGACCCGAATACGAAACTGCCGAATTCATCCTGGAAGACGGTAAATATATCTGTGGATGGGCTGTTGAAAAGATGAGTAAATCTATGTTCAATGTAGTTAATCCGGATATGATTGTCGAAAAATATGGCGCCGATACACTTCGTATGTACGAAATGTTCCTCGGACCGGTTGAACAATCCAAACCCTGGGACACGAACGGAATAGATGGCGTACATCGTTTCATTAAAAAATTCTGGTCGCTATTCTATGACAGAAACGGCGAGTATCTGGTAAAAGACGAACCGGCTACCAAAGACGAACTAAAGGCACTTCATAAGCTCATTAAGAAAGTAACCGGTGATATTGAACAGTTCTCCTACAATACTTCGGTAAGTGCTTTCATGATCTGTGTCAACGAACTCTCAAGTTTGAAATGCAGCAAAAAAGAGATATTGGAGCAGCTCGTTGTGGTCCTCGCTCCCTTCGCTCCCCATGTTTGCGAAGAATTATGGGATACATTAGGAAACACCACTTCCGTATGTGATGCACAATGGCCGGCATTTAATGAACAATACCTGGTAGAAGATACGGTTAATTACACGATTTCTTTCAATGGCAAAGCCCGTTTCAATATGGAGTTTCCTGCAGATGCCGCCAGCGATGTAATTCAAGCCACCGTACTTGCTGACGAACGCTCGTTGAAATGGACAGAAGGTAAAACACCGAAAAAAGTTATTGTAGTTCCGAAGAAGATTGTTAACGTTGTTATTTAATACCTACACACAAAATGATAAGCAAACCCACAAAATCCGATGTAATGCGAGAGTTGAGAGATTATATCTTTATCACTCTCGGACTGATAAGTTATGCGTTAGGCTGGACAGCCTTTCTTATTCCTTATCAGATTACTACAGGTGGAACAACCGGTATCGGTGCCATCATCTATTATGCAACAGGCTTTCCTATCCAATGGTCTTATTTCATCATCAATGCTGTGCTGATGACATTTGCCATTAAGATACTTGGTCCGAAGTTCAGTATAAAGACGACATACGCCATCTTTATGCTCACTTTCTTCTTATGGTTCTTCCAACTGGTTATTGTGGACGATAAAGGAGCTCCGCTTCAGTTGGTAGGAGAAGGTCAAGACTTCATGGCCTGTATTATCGGTGCCATCATGTGTGGACTCGGATTAGGGGTAGTATTCAATAATAACGGCAGCACAGGCGGTACTGATATCATTGCAGCCATTGTTAATAAATACAAGGATGTTACTCTTGGACGAATGATTATGTTTTGTGATATCATCATTATCAGTTCATGCTACTTCATCTTCAATGACTGGCGCAGAGTGATATTCGGTTTTGTTACCTTGTTCATCATTGGTTTTGTGCTGGACTACGTGGTTAACAGCGCCCGCCAGTCTGTACAATTCTTTATCTTTTCGAAAGATTATGCAAAGATTGCCGACCGCATAACGAAAGAAACCCATCGGGGGGTAACCGTGCTTGACGGATTAGGCTGGTATAGCCAAAACAATGTAAAAGTATTAGTCGTGCTTGCCTATAAACGCCAGTCTCTCGACATCTTCCGCCTGGTGAAGGATATCGATCCGAATGCTTTCATTTCACAAAGCTCAGTAATCGGTGTATACGGCGAAGGATTCGACCGCCTGAAAATAAAATAAATCCAGAGCGAAAAAACAGATGAAAATAGAGCGTAGCGAAGAAGTTTGAAACTATATTCGTTACGCTCTATTTTTATTTGATTGAGGGCCAAAGAAAAGCCACATTAAAGCCAAACAGCACAGAACTTCCTCCCAAATATTTCTAAAAAGGAGTCGCAAAATGAATAAATGCAAAACCTTATTTTTTCATAACTTTGCATTATGACAAAAGCTAATTACTTAAATAATCCATTTGAATCCCTGATAGGAACTAATAACCTGTCTATTCCATCCAAGACGATATTGCTGGAAGAAGGTAAGATTGCCGATAGACTGTACTTAATTCATAAAGGGTGTTTACGTCTTTTTTTCTATAATGAAGGCAAAGACATTACTTTCCAATTCTTCTTTGAGGGAGATTTTGTTGCATCATTCGATAGTTTATATAGACGTAAACCGAGTCTTTTTTCATTGGAAAGTATTGAGCCCACGGAAGTATCAACGATAAAAAGAGATGATTTTTATCATCTTATTGAGCAAACACCTTCATTAAAACAAATATATGAAGAAAAGCTCATAGACCGATTTCATGTTTACCAGCAGTTGTTTCTTTCCCGTATAAAGAACACCCCACAACAACGATATGAGGAACTGCTAAAAGAATATCCCGATATTATACAACGAGTTCCGCAACATTACATAGCTTCCTATCTCGGTATTACCCCTGTATCATTATCTCGAATAAGAAAAAGACGTTAATTCATTTCTTTACAATTGTTATCGTACTGTAGGTATCAAATTCATGACCTTTGTATCCGTAAAATCAGCTAATTAAAAAAGATGAAACGGATATATATAATAGACTGGATCTTAATACCTTTATTTATCCTTACCTCATACACAGGGATAGGACTGCATATTGCCGCACATGAAAACGACCATGAAATATGGCACAATTGGGCGGTATTTCATGTGATAGCAAGTTTATTGTTCCTGATAACCGTCATATTCCATATAATAACTCATTGGAATTGGTATAAAGGAATTGTAAACAAAGGAATAGGACAGAAAAGTAGAGTTACATTATGGTTATCCGCAACATTTACACTTGTTGTTCTTACAGGTATTATATTGTTCAACGTAGATGGGGCAAACTCTTCAATAGGGTTATGCCACTATAATATTGGAATTTTAATGAACGTACTTTCTATTGGACACATATTCAAGCGAATTCCCATTTTACGAAAATGTTTGAAGAAAAAATAAATTCAAACTCAATTCAGTCCGATTAAATTCATCACTGTATCCTTATCTTCCACATTTATTGTCAGGCTGGTGTACACATCAGCAGATATCTATGAAGAATTGAATAACCTAAATTAAGAAGTCAATATTTGTACATTCAGAGAATTGTTATACTTTTGTATCCAGAAAGAGTTATTTAACAGTATAGCACCGCAAATCGCTGAAAATCGAACCATTGCTAACTTGTTATCTCTGTTTCTCAAGAACCTCACTAATTATTCTCAATCGGTTAAGTCAAGTCGATTAAAATCTAAAATAAATAACAGACAATGAAACGTAAACTTGTTTTTGCCACTAATAATGCACATAAACTGGAAGAAGTATCATCCATATTAGCAGATAAAGTTGAACTGCTCAGCCTTGACGATATAAACTGCCATACAGATATTCCCGAAACAGCGGACACTCTGGAAGGTAATGCGTATCTGAAATCATCCTTTATTTACCAAAACTATGGATTGGACTGTTTTGGTGATGACACCGGATTGGAAGTTGAAGCATTGGGAGGGGCTCCCGGTGTATATTCGGCTCGCTTTGCCGGAGGAGAAGGACATAATGCAGAAGCCAACATATTGAAACTCATGCAGGAGCTGGAAGGAAAAGAAAACCGCAGAGCACAGTTTCGTACTGCCATTTCGCTTATTCTGGACGGAAAAGAGTATCTTTTTGAAGGAGTGATAAAAGGCGAAATAATCAAGGAAAAAAGAGGTAATTCAGGCTTTGGATATGATCCTGTATTCATCCCCGAAGGATATGACCGGACTTTTGCAGAACTGGGAAATGAAATAAAAAATCAAATCAGTCATCGTGCTTTAGCCGTAAACAAATTATGCGAATTTCTCCGCTCCATCTGATTGATAAAAACGGATAGATAAATGATTTTATATCTCCTGCTAAGAGAGATTATAGTATAACACAACAGCGTGTATATAACGAACTCTTTTTGCGCTTTATCCAGTCCAAAACTTTAAATCTCCATTATCAAAACATCCGGATGTTATTAGTTATAACATCCGGATGTTTTGATATATAACATGGGGATCTTTTCATATAAAACATCCCCATGTTTTTGCGTTATAATTCTAACTTTAATTCTTTTAATACCATTACTTCTCTATCATTCTTTACCAACTTTTTCATCCCTTCTTTAAAGAATAGCTTCCGATTGAATGAACCTGCTCTATCAAATTACCTATATTCTATTATTAACAGAGATTTCAACTATCCCTGTTAATAACAAAGAGCCGTATTATACCTTTATATATAAGTATAATACGACTCTTTCATATCATAGATCTATCAATTATTAACCGTAAAGTTAACTATTTATTCACAGCCTGTTTATAAACCCAGTTTCTCTGAAATTTCCAACATTCGTTTAATCGGTTTCACTGCTTCTTTAGCAACTTCCGGGTCAACAGTTACTTCAGGGAATTCATATTTAAGGCAATTATAGAGCTTTTCCAGCGTGTTCAGTCGCATGAAGTTACATTCATTGCATCCGCAGGTACTATCGTTAGGAGGGGCAGGAATGAATGTTTTTTGCGGGCACTTCTTTTGCATTTCATGTATGATGCCTGCTTCGGTAGCTACAATAAACCGTTGCTTGTCACTGTTCACTGCATATTTTAATAAGGCAGCCGTAGACCCCACTACATCGGCCAGTTTCAATACTACACTTTTACACTCAGGATGTGCCAGTACTACGGCATCGGGATATTGAGCTTTTAACTCCACTATTTTCTCCACCGAGAATTGTTCATGCACATGACAAGCTCCGTCCCATAACAGCATTTCACGTCCTGTGATCGAGTTTATATAATTCCCCAGATTACGGTCCGGTCCGAAAATAATTTTTTCATCTTTCGGGAAACTTTCCACAATCTGTTTTGCGTTAGTCGAAGTAACCACCACATCCGTCACTGCTTTGACTGCTGCCGTTGTATTTACGTACGAAATCACCGTATATCCCGGATGTTCCTTCACAAAGGCAGCAAACTTATCTGCGGGACAACTGTCTGCCAATGAACATCCCGCATTCAAATCGGGTACCAATACCTTCTTTTCCGGACAAAGCACTTTTGCAGTTTCACCCATGAAATGAACTCCACACATCACAAGAATATCCGCATCGGTTTTAGCCGCGATTTGAGCCAAAGCCAGACTGTCGCCAATGTAATCGGCAATATCCTGTATTTCGCCTTTCTGGTAATAGTGTCCCAAGATTACCGCATTCTTTTCTTTTTTCAGTTCATTGATGGCTGCTTTCAGATCAATGCTTTTGTCTACGGGCTCGTCAACGAATCCCTTATTCACCCATTCTTCTCGATTCATTATATTCTTATTTTTTCTCTTCTTTTAAAAAGAAATCCTTTGTTAGTGATTATAGCCTGTTAATAGTGTTAGCAAATAAACCGGCTTTTTCTTGCCGGATAAGTTATTAGTTACTTATCTAAGTTTATAATCAGTTTATGAACGTGTCTATTTATTGATAATAAGCTATATTGCTAACTTCATTAACACCTTGTTGATAAAGTGCAAAGTTAAAAACTTTATGGATATAAACAGGCTAATTAGTACTGAAAAATCTGTTGAAGTATGCTTGGAAAGTTGAAGCTAACTTTTTTGTATTGTTCATATCCCGTTGCTCTTATACCTTCATTTGAATAATGCAAGAATTAGTTTTCAAAATATATGCTGATTCTTTTGACAGGTTTTAAACCGTTATCAACACCTATGTTAACAAGAAAAGAATTACTTTTGCAACATACTAACAGAAACGACATCATCATGCGAAAATTGAAAATAACCGAGCTGAACCGGATAAGTATAGAAGAGTTTAAAGAAGCTGATAAATTGCCTTTAGTTGTAGTGTTGGATGATATACGGAGCTTGCATAATATCGGTTCTGTGTTTCGTACGGCAGATGCTTTCCGGATTGAATGTATTTATCTGTGTGGAATTACGGCTACTCCTCCCCATCCCGAGATGCATAAGACAGCTTTGGGAGCCGAGTTTACAGTGGATTGGAAGTATGTTAATAACGCAGTTGAAACGGTTGATAACCTCCGGAGTGAAGGATATGTGGTATACTCTGTCGAACAGGCAGAAGGGAGTATCATGTTGGATGAGTTAGTACTGGACCGCTCAAAAAAATATGCCATAGTTATGGGAAATGAAGTAAAAGGAGTGCAGCAGGAGGTTATTGACCATTCGGATGGTTGCATTGAAATTCCTCAATATGGTACAAAGCATTCATTGAATGTATCGGTAACGGCAGGAATTGTGATCTGGGATTTATTTAAAAAGTTGAAGTAGTCTTGTAGATGCTCTTTGTTAAATATCTTATGGTTTTAGAATAAATTACTGTATAATTATTAAAAATAAATAAATAAAAATAGTAATATTATTCTATTTATATGGTTTTTATGATATTGCAAAATAAACCTAAACCTAAAGATATTCTAAAACATTGAAAACATTATTAGTCTATATATTGGTATTTTCCTTGTGCTATACGAATGCATATTGTCAAAGTATACCAAGAGAAGTGACATTAGATGAAGTGATAAACAGACTATCTCTGGAATCATCATCGGCTAAAATAGAATTACTTAACTTCCAAAACGACTTATTGCAATACGAGAATTATAAGAAAAGCTTTCTCCCTGCATTTGTGCTGAATTTTAATCCTATCAATTTTAACAGGTCACTGCGATTATTGCAACAACCGATCGATGGAAGTTATTCTTATGTAGAGGACAATTCAAATAATACTAATTTTGGTACTACTGTACGACAGAAAATAAGCATAACAGGAGGGGAACTGAGTATTGGAAGTAATATAAATTATTTGAATGAGTTTTCACGTAAACAAAACAGTTTTAGTACAAATCCGTTTTTTATAAGCTATTCGCAGCAGTTGTGGGGAGGAGGAAAATTACAAAGGTTGGAAAACAAAATTGAACGTGCCAAAAACGAAGTGGCCGTGAAACAATATTGTTCAAACATTGCCCAGATCCAGCAACAAGCATTGACGCTTTATTTATCCGCCATACTGAGTAAGATGGATAGTGAACTTGCCATAGATATCAAACAGAGCAACGACACTCTGTTACATATTGCAGAGATAAAATTGAGGAATGGAAGTATCACTGAATATGATTACAAGCAGATGGAATTGCAGTCCTTAAACTTGCAATACATGTATGAAAATGCGGTCAAACACTATGCGGAATCAATACAAAAACTTTTTACTTTTTTAGGAATAGAAAATAATGCCGAAATTACAATACCGGATTTTGACTTACCCTTAACCATCGATGCTCGGCTTGCAATCTACTATGTGAAAAAAAATAATCCAATTTCAAATCAGCAAGAGATTCAACAGTTGGAAGAGGAGAAAAACCTGTTCTCTATCAAATTGAAGAATAGGTTCAATGGAAATATAAGTTTAAACTATGGAATAAATCAGTATGCTGAAACATTGGCCGATGCTTACCGGCATGGAAATACAAGACAGTCCGTGGTCATTGAATTTCAAATACCTATTTTTCAGTGGGGCATCAACAAAAATAATATCCGGATCGCAAAGAATAATTATGATGCAAGTCGGTTGCGAATAGAAAAAAAAATGTTTGAATTTGAGAACGAAGTAAAAGAAAAGATAAATGCTTATGATCATAGTGTAAAGCTTTGGCTGACAGCATCAAGAGCCTATGCGTTATCGAAAGAACAGTATAAGATGTTGACGAAAAAGTTTTCATTGGGAAAAGTGTCGGTATATGAACTTGCCACCGCACAAAAAGAGCGAAATGATGCTATGCAGCGTTACTACTCTGCCATCAAAGATTCTTACGAAAGCTTCTTTACATTACGTAATTTGGCTTTATATGATTTTAAAAAAAATGTCGAATTAGAAAAAATACTCTTCAATGATTAGTGATACAACCATACGAAAACTTGTTGATTATATCTCACTGAATGCCTGCTCTGTCAACTCTTCCGGTCTTTACAACGGAAAGTCAGGAATCTCTTTAGCGTTATTTGAAACTGCTAAATGTTTGCAAGATACTGAAATTGAAGATAAAGCTTTCAGCCTATTCCAAGAATCTTTAATAAGAAAAACAAATGATTATGGCTTTGAAAATGGTATGTCCGGAATAGGATATGTCCTTATCTATCTAATAACAAATAAATTAATTGATGCCGATTTTGAAGATTTGTTTGGAGACCAATGCGAAGCAATAATCAAACATTTTGAAAACATTGACAAGCAGCCGGATAAGCTGTTAGTTTCATATAAAATTATTTATTTTTTATTTGTCTTGGATAAATTACAAAAGCAAGATGAGAGAATATATTCAATTATTGAGAAAATATTTCAAGGACTGGAACTTTATTTATCACTTCAGTTTTTCGATTGGAAAAATATTTATTACATAAATAGTAAAGATTATGTATTACAAATGTATGAGGCTTATTTAAAGTTGGTCGATTTTTGCAATTATAAATATTTTTCAAAATCATTGATGGATAGTTACGTTACATTATATAGTGAGGGAAGAATTGCGAGTTCACTTGTTAGGGGGTATTATTTACGTAGTATCATTACTAAAAATAATATGGTTGGTTTTAATGATGTAATAAGAGATCATATCAGATATGGACAAAAGAATATTAATCCAGCTATTCTCTTTTTGGACCAAAAGATAAATTTAACGGGAATCATAGAAAACGCTGATGAAAATCGTGTAAAAATTCAGCGTATAGAAATGGATTTGTCTGAAGAAAGTTTAGAAAGGATAAAAAGAATGGTTCGTCCCAATTGTATACATGTTGGATATCAATATGGATTGGCCCGTTATCTTGGCTTTTGCGCGAATAAAAAATTTCCTTTACTTTAATAACTTGATAACAATGTGTGAGATATCTGTTGTAATGCCTGTCTATAATGCCGAAATGCATATAAAAGATGCGATAGAAAGCGTCTTAGAGCAATCTTTTGTGGATTTTGAGTTCATCCTCATAGACGATGGTTCTACCGACCGCACGTCTTCTATTATTCAGTCATATAATGATAAAAGAGTACGTCTTATTCAAAACAGTCATAATTTTATAGAGTCATTGAACCTTGGAATAGAGAATTCTTTAGGAAAGTATATGGCTCGTATGGATGGAGATGATATAATGCATATCGATAGACTAAAAATTCAATATGCGATTATGCAAGAATATCCGGATGTAACTGTTTGTGGAACTTGGATGAACAGTATTGGAACATATTCACAAACGAATGGTTTATTGAGTACCTTGAGTGGGTTGGTTGAACAACCACTGTTAAAATTTACAAAGGGAAATTTCTTGTTTCATCCCACTACTATGATAAGGATGGATTTTTTGAAAAAGAATGCATTAAAATATGAGAACTGCCCTTATGCCGAAGATTTTAAATTTTGGGTGGAGATAGCAAAGTCAGGAGGGAGATTTTATATTGACAGTCAACCATTACTCTATTACCGAATATCAGATAGTCAGGTCAGTAGCCAAAAAAGTAGTGAGCAAAGAGCAACAACAGAGTCTATAATTAATGAGGTTTTGGAATATCTGATAGAACTCAATAAAAATGAATATCCGGAATTAGTGGCAGTTTATGGTGATTTATGTAAGTTGTACGAAAAACAATTACTTACTAAATGTGAAGTATTAACTTTATTTCAAAATTTATTTTCAAAGAATGAAAAGAAGTTGAACCTATAATAAATTTAATAACAACTTTAAAATTCAACAACAATGAAAAAGCTAACAAGAAAAAGTTTAGATGAACTGGCGAAAACAATGCCGGTAATTGAAGAGTCATTGCAAATGAGCTACGTTGGGGGAGGAAATGGAACATCAGCTAATCCTTATACCCAAGCGGAATTCGATAACATGCTTAGCAATGACAACTGGAACGGTGGTTATGTAGAAGGAATGGGATATGTAGCTACCAATACGTATATTTATGGGAGTTCGGTATACTCGGGATCGGTATCACAAATGTATTATACATTTCCTGATTATGTCACCTCGATCTCCTCTACAGGGTGGGACAGATTTCTCTCCGAAGCTGTAGGGCTTACTCCGTTAGGATCACTCGTAAGCCATGTTTCACAAGACATCACCAATATGGAATTATCTATTTTGAGAGAGCTGTTGGAAAAGGGCTATAACGCTTCGTCTTCTTTCAACTTTGTTAAAACGAATATACCGTACGGAGGGACTCAAATTTCAGTTTATGATGCTGCCACGGGTCAGTTTGTTACATCAAGAACGGTTGGTGAATGAAATTCCACGCATAAGATCCTTCGGCTTTAATGAAAATAAAACCTTATAAAAACATCGGTTATGAAATACCTTATATTATTGGCGTCGGTTATTTTTTTAGCGCAATCTTGCTCGGTTGCACCCTCCATGCGTGAATCCGCCCGATCGTACGACTGGGCTACGTACACTAATTTTTCCTGGCAATCAAAAATAGATAGCGCGATCAGCTCTTATCCGCTTTTATTGTATCCGTCATATGAAGCTAAGGGGAGCGCGGGGTTCATGGTACCGCTTTTTTATCATATGGATAAAAAAAAGCGGGCAGATATTGAAGTGAGGATAAAGTATAAAACAGAAAACTGCAATGACCTGTATTTGAAGCTGAGTGGGATTAGTGAATGCAGGGAGGTCACTTCCGTGGATACGTTTCGGTTGTCTGCCGCCAACACATGGAGGGTAGCCCACCGGAGTGTGGATATAGCTTCTCCTCTGTTGCTGGGGGTGGCTCTTGAAGCCCAAGGGGAGAAGCCCAGGAAAAAGGATTTTCCGGTCGATCCTTTAGGATCGGCGGATAATTCCTTTAAGCCCGGGGAATACTCTAAAATATGGATTGACTCTTTGGATATCTTAATTGATGGAAAATATGAGGTTGAACTCCCATCATTGAATAACGGTGCAACGGCTTCCGTTCGGGAATTGGATGTGATACCCGTGAACGGCGACGATCTTAAGTCTCTGTCCTTTTCCGATAAGAGGATACTTGCCATCGGAGAGAGCGTGCATGGCACCGGAACGATGAATGACATGGGTGTTGAAATAATCAAGAATAGGATCGAACACGGAAAATGCAGGCTCGTCTTGTTAGAAATGCCCCTAACATTGTCTTTCCATATCAACCGGTATTTGGAGGGGGACGAGCGGTTCAGGGCGGACAGTATCGCTTCCTCTTTTGACAAGGTCTTATTTTCTTCTTCATCCTTTGTGTCTCTTATGCGATGGATTAAAGAATACAACCGGCATTCGGAAGAAAAGGTGAGCTTCTTTGGCATTGACCGGAACGTTTTCCGGTTACAAAGCAGTATCGACCTGTTTTACTTCTTTTACACGCTCCGTAGAGGTAAAGGTGACGAAGGCTTGAAAGCGATATGTGAGTCTCTTTTGTTGTCGGACGAGAAGTTTCCTTTTAAAGCGGCGGACTCTGTGTTAAATGCCAATCATGGCTTCAAGGGCATACTTACCCGGAGAGAAGCGGAAATAATGAGTTATTGCCTGAATGCGGAGAAGGAAGCAACTGCTGATGAACTTAATCGTTTTTTGGGCAGGGATTCCAGCATGTACGAGAATGCGAAGTTCTTAATGAAAACAATGCTTAAAAAAGATGAAACGACTACCGTATATTGTCATTTGGGGCATGCGAATTATACAAGTATCGCTGGATGGCTGGGACCGGACATGCGCCCTTTCGGAGAATATATGAAGGGTTCATACGGTGATGACTACTCCGCCGTGGGACTGCTTGCCGGAGGGGGAAGTTATCTGACATGGGTATTTCCTGGTAAAATGGGAATAAGGCGATTGCAGTCTTCGTCGTCTGCCGGATTGGAATACTGTATCGAACGTTCGGGTATCAGTCCGTGTTATTTGCCGATGGATAAACTGTCCGATGCGGATGTTTTGAAAATGAGATATATAGGAAATACAGAATCGAAAATTGGACAATTCCAGTGGGTTTTTCCAAAATGTATGATGGACGGAGTGCTGTTCACAAAAAACGCGTCCGCCATAAATAAGAGGGAAGAGTTTTTTAAAATGAACTTAGACTATCATGTCCAAACTTTATTTGCTCTTATGTATTTGTATGAAAAGAAAAGAAAATGGATTCCATAAACCTTTTCTCCGAAATATTCGGAAAAAAGGTGGTACTTCCTCTGACTTTATCGCTATTTTTGAATCCATAGTGGCATAATGGCGATTATGAAATGTTATGGTATTCTAAAGGGTTGAGAGATGGTTTGGCGAAAGGACGAGAAGTCAGAGGAAACTAAGTATTGATAATCTTTATAAATAATATTAAACATGAATTCAATAACAAAACTCCATGTATTGTTTTTCTTTGTATTTATATTCTATGCCGTATCATGTACCGCTAAATTAGAGAAACAAACATATACGAATGTATATGATTTACATTTTGCTATGCGGTCTGATTCTGCGGTGGTTTATCCGTGGCGCGAAAATGGAGCATATAGCAATTATACTATCCCTGCTTATATACAAGATTCAAATCGGAATTTGTTTGCTAAGAAATATTTTAAAGGATTTCCTTTTTCTAAGCAGTTAAGATCAGAGTATGAACAGAGAATTTTACTTCCAAATAATAACATAAAAGAAGCTGTAATCGGATTTGAAGGTAAAGGTGATAATATAAAACTTGTCTCCATCATCTTGGATGCCATAGGTAAACAGGAAAACATTCTTTTCTCTGACACCTTAAGATTCAGGCCTGACAGTATATTAAGCTTGGTTACCCAAAACATTAATTTGACTAATGCGGAGATGTTAAACGTACGAATTAATGTGGAAGGAGAAATTGATAAGGATGCTTATATTGCTTTCTCTCGATTGGACATACTGATTGACGGTAAGCCTATCGACGAATTTCCTGTTCGAACCCTTTCCCCGTTGATAGTAGATAAAAAAATTAACTATACGAGTATAAATGTTGATAGAAAAATAGGATTGGAGCAAATCAATGAAATCAATGATAAAAAGATTATCGGCTTAGGGGAGTCAGTCCACGGGAATGACGGTATAAAAAATTTGGCGTATCAATTGATTATCCAGGCAGTGGAAAGGTTAAATTGCAGATTAGTACTGCAGGAAATGCCCCTCGAACAATCATTTGCCTACAATAGGTTTATACAAGATGACAATTATGAACTTGATTCTTCCTTGGTTATCAACCATGCTACAATTAATTTTTTAAAAAGGTTGCGGAGCTTTAATTCTGGTAAAACGAAAGATTCTAAAGTTAAATTATATGGCATGGATTACAATTCACTTCTTTCTTCCACTCAAAGTTCCGCTATGGATATTTTTGATTTTATTACCGGGCTTAACAAAAAATCGCAGATTCCGGAAGTTGATCAATTATCCCTGCTGTTAATGAAAAAAGATCGTAACTGTGCGATAAACTTTCTTGATACTCATCGAGATAAGATAAAAAAACTTCTTACTGCTGAAGAAATAGAATGTATCTTGCATATTCTGAGGGTTTCAAAGCAAGCCGGAGATGCCGGAATAGAAAGATTCATACGGCGGGATTCCATTATGTTCGTAAATGCAAGATTCTTAATTGACAAGTTCGCCAAAGACGAAAATGTAAAAACGGTAATCTACGGGCATGCGGGACATATTAATCCTATTTCGAGTTATCCTGCCGTACCTTGTATTCCTTTCGGGAGGTATATGCGCAAAGCGTATGGTGAAAGTTACTCTCCTTTGCTATTTCTGATAGGGAGTGGAGAAGCCATAGCATATGATGAGCATTATAACAGGAAAGATAATTGGTTGAGTAGTCCTCCTGAAAACAGTATGGAATATTTTTTAAGTCTTATTGATGACAATGTTTTTTACACCCCCTTAACTGTCGATTTTAATGAATTAACGCTGTCTCGATTTCAGGGGAGTCACCATATCCCACAAGAATTTTATCCATTTAACTTATATCAAAGATTTAAAGGCGTGTTTTTCATAAAAAGTACGGATTGTACCCATAAGGATGAAAAAGAAATCTCTTTTGAGAAAGCTTCTGATAGGCTTATAATGAAAATAAAACAAAGACAGGAAAAAATAAAGGAGATACAGAAGCGGATAGAAAATTTGTAAAAATATCGGTTATGAAATACCTTATATTATTGGCATCGGTTCTTTTTTTAGGGCAATCTTGCTCGGTTGAACCCTCCATGCGGTAAATCCGAGATCGTACGACCGGGTGAGTGAAACTAATTTTTTCATGCAATCAAAAATAGATCTCAATATATGAATATTGCATTTTTAACAACATTAAATCCGGCTGATATAAATAATTGGTCGGGAACGACATTCCATTTGTTTCACGCTCTAAGCAGAAAGCATCATGTAAAAGTGATTGGACAGAATACCCTTCCTCAGGCAGCGTATTTCACCAAAGATAATTATATTAAAAAAAATTTATTAGAGAACTATGTTTCTGTTTTCGGGAAATTATGTACCGAACAATTGACAAATTATGATCTTGTGTTTTTTGGAGATTTATATTTAGCTCCTTTTCTGGATGTAAATGTTCCGGTCGTGCATCTTAGTGATGTGACATACCACTCATTCCAAAGCTACTTAAACCCACTAAAGAATGAAGAACAGATAAAGAAAATAGAAATGATGGAGAAGAAATTATTGAATAAATATACTGCCATCATTTATAGTTCGGAATGGGCAAAGCAAAGTACAATAAATTATTATGATATAGAGTCGGGTAAAATTCATGTAGTGGAATTTGGGGCAAATATCCCTACTCCTTCAGACTATAAGATAGATATACAGACAGATATTTGTAATTTAGTCTTTATCGGAAAAAATTGGCAGAAAAAAGGTGGAGATAAAGTTTTAGGGGCATATAGAAAGCTTAAATCCGATGGATTTCGATGTACGCTTACGATTATTGGTTCTATTATTCGGGAACCTTATGATGAAGATGAGAATTTAGTTATAATTCCTTATTTAGATAAATCCCAACCGGAACATTTGGAAAGATTTTGTAAGATCTTGCAGAAAGCTCATTTTTTAGTACTTCCTACAGAGTTCGACGCATTTGGAATTGTGTTTTGTGAAGCATCGGCTTATGCCGTACCCAGCATTGCCTCCAATGTGGGTGGAGTGAGTCAACCGGTACGTGAAGGGAAAAACGGGTATTTGCTCATGCCGGATGCTACAGCTGAAGACTATGCTGAGAAAATAAAGTCGGTTTTCGCTGACAAAGAAAACTATCTGAAACTCCGGATGTCATCGCGGCAAGAATTTGAAACCCGTCTTAATTGGGAGGTATGGAGCGAGAAAGTAAATAAAATATTGGAAGAAATTGTAGAAGAACATCATAAGAATAATGGGAACAAACAACAGTGATTTTTATCTTCCTGTATATGTCATCAACCTTAAAGAGCGCACGGAACGGCGGCAGCATATAGAGGAACAGTTTCAAGGGAAGGTAGAGTTTGCTCTCCATTGGATAGAGGCAATCGAACATTCCATTGGAGCAGTGGGATTATGGCAAAGCATGCTAAAGGCTGTACAAACAGCTATCGACAAAAGGGATGATATCATGATCATTTGCGAAGACGACCATATATTTACCCCCGCATATAACAAAGATTATTTGTTTGCCAATATAATAGGAGCAAACGCTCAAGGTTCCGAGTTGCTTTCGGGAGGTGTCGGAGGATTTGGCACAGCGGTACCAGTGGACACAAATCGCTATTGGATGGATTGGTTTTGGTCTACGCAATTTATCATTATTTTTAAGCCGCTATTTCAAAAGATATTAGACTATGACTTCAAAGACACTGATACGGCAGATGGAGTTTTATCTGTCCTTGCTAAAGATAAGATGACTATCTATCCGTTCATCTCCGTTCAAAAAGATTTTGGCTATTCGGACGTAACCGTCTACAATGGGACTCCGGGGATGATAAGCAACTATTTTTCTCAGGCAAACTACCGCTTGAGAATGATTCATCATGTTAGTCATAAATTTAAAGAACAGGCAAAAAGATGAATTCAAGAATACAAAAGCAGGAACAACCTATATGTTCACCAAAAATTATTTTGCCTAATCCTAACAAAAAATCTGATGTAATTGCCAGATCTGAGGAAGTACAAGCCATTATTGACCGTATGCCCACCTACTGGGCAAAATGGGTGATACTATGTGTAGGGGTACTGATGGGAATGATCATATTACTTGGTTTTTTGATACAGTATCCCGATACGGTAGACGGACAAATATCAGTAACCGCAAATGCAGCACCGGTACGTTTGGTCGCTAACAGTAACGGACGGATTACGTTGTTTCAACCCAATAAAGCATTACTGCATAAAAATGATGTGATTAGTTGTATCGAAAGTGGTGCGGATTACAAACATATTTTATGGATTGATTCTTTTTTGAAGACACTTAATGACAAAAGCACAATTCGTGTTGCGTTGCCCGATACGCTGTTGCTTGGGGAAGTCAGTTCCGCATACAATTCCTTTTTACTTTCCTTTTTGCAATATGAGCGGTTACTTACTTCTGACATTTATTCAACCATGCGACAAAAATTGCAACAACAAATTATTTCTGACGAAGCAGTCATTGCCAATTTTAATAATGAGCTGCGATTAAAAAAACAAATATTGGATAACTCCCAAAACCAATTGAGTAAGGACAGTATATTGCTGTCGATGAAAGGAATAAGCGAACAAGAATACCAGCAAAAGTTCTCGACACATCTTTCTTTAAAAGAATCACAATTAAATTTGCAAAGTAACCGACAGATGAAACAATCGGAAATAAGTCGTAATCAATTGGAAATACAGCGTATCTGTTTGGAAGAAACTGAGGCTAAAGAAAAAGCCTATTCCGATTATATCACTCGGAAGAATGAACTTTCAAATGCCATTAAACTCTGGAAAGAGCATTATTTGCAATATGCGCCTGTAGAAGGGGAGTTAGAATATCTTGGTTTCTGGCGGAACAATCGTTTTGTACAGTCCGGGCAGGAGCTATTCTCCATCATTCCCGATAAAACTAATATCTTGGGTGAAGTAGTGATACCTTCTTTCGGTGCAGGAAAAGTAGAAGTTGGGCAAACAGTAAACGTAAAAATGGACAACTATCCATATGATGAATATGGATTACTGAAGGGAGTGGTGAAATCTGTTTCACGCATTACCAACAAGATAAAAACTCAAAATGGAGACATGGATACTTATCTGGTAATCATATCTTTTCCCGATGGTACATTAACTAACTTTGGGAAAATATTACCCCTCGATTTTGAAACAAAAGGTACAGTTGAGATTATCACCAAACGAAAACGTTTGATTGAAAGACTATTTGATAATTTAAAATCAAAAGGAGAAAAATAAGAATATGCTACTCCACCGTTTTCCCGTAGAATACCAAATGGATTCGCAAGACTGCGGACCCGCATCCCTTAAAATTATTGCTAAGCATTTTGGTAAGTTTTACTCATTGCAGTTCATGCGTGACCGTTGCGGCATTACCAAAGAAGGTGTATCGCTACTTGATCTAAGTACCGGGGCAGAAAGTATCGGGCTGCGAACGCTTGCCATAAAATGTACCATTGATGATGTGGTGAACAGCATTCCGTTTCCTGCAATTGTGTTTTGGAATGACAGTCATTTCATCGTGGTATATCATTCTGATAGGAAATACATATGGGTCTCGGATCCAGCAAAAGGACGCATAAAATACACGCACGAAGAATTTCGAAAGGGTTGGTATCAAAGGGATGAAAGCCAAGGTGTATTACTTGCCGTGGAACCAACTACTGATTTTAAGAATAGTAAAGCTGAACAAGAACAGAAGAGAAACAGCTTTTCGAGTATTCTCAAATATTTTTTTCCATACAAAAAGAGTTTCGGGTTAATATTTATTATTATGCTCGTTGTTACCGCCTTACAAGGTATGCTGCCATTTATCTCTAAAGCGGTGATTGATGTCGGCATTAAAACTTCGGATAGGAACTTTATTAATATGGTACTGATAGGGAATATCTGTATTTTGTTGAGTGTAATGATTTTCAATGTGTTGAGGGATTGGATATTATTGCATATCACGGCGCGGGTAAATATTGCTTTGATCTCTGACTACTTGATAAAATTGATGAAGCTACCTGTTACTTTCTTTGAGAATAAGCTGCTGGGCGATATTTTGCAACGGGCACAAGATCATGAACGTATACGCAGTTTCATTATGAATAATTCTTTGGCATTGATATTTTCAACGCTTACATTTGCCGTCTTTAGTATTATTTTATTGATTTACAATTCTATAATTTTCTATATATTTTTATCAGGATCGGTTCTGTACGCTTGTTGGGTGTTACTGTTTTTGAGCATACGTAAAAAACTAGATTGGGAATATTTTGAACTTTTGTCCAAAAACCAAAGCTATTGGGTGGAAACCGTTTCGACCATACAGGATATCAAAATCTACAATTATGACAAGTACCGGCGGTGGAAATGGGAAGAAATTCAGGCACGGCTTTATCATGTCAATAAGCGTGTTCTTGCCATAACCAATGCTCAAAATCTGGGTGCCCAATTTATAGAAAATATCAAAAATATGGCTATCGTGTTTTTCTGTGCTATGGCGGTTATCAAGGGTGAAATAACATTTGGAATAATGATTTCTACACAATTTATTATTGGCATGCTCAATGGTCCGCTTGTGCAATTTATTAATTTTGTGGTATCAGCGCAATATGCCAAAATTAGTTTCTTACGCATCAACGAAATTCGTCAGTTGGAAAATGAGGATGAATTACTTTCTATTGGCAGTACAACCATCCTTCCGGAAAGAAAAACAATTCTATTAGAGAATATACATTTTCAATACACGCCTAACTCTCCTTTGGTTCTGCGTAATATTTACTTGCAAATACCGGAAAACAAAATCACGGCAATTGTGGGAGGAAGTGGTAGTGGTAAGTCAACTCTTCTGAAACTATTGGTTCGGCTTTATAAGCCCAGCCATGGAGAAATAAAAATGGATAAGATGAATGTAAGTGCCATTAATCTGCGCCAATGGAGAAACATGTGTGGTGTGGTAATGCAAGATGGAAAAATGTTCAGTGATACCATCTTGAATAATATTGTATTAGATGATGAACAAATTAATTATACGCGTTTGCGGGAAGTTTGTCGCATCGCTCAAATTGAGGATGAGATAAACGCGATGCCCAAGGGTTTTGAAACGACCATTGGAGAAACCGGACGCGGGTTGAGTGGAGGACAAAAGCAGCGTTTGTTGATTGCTCGTGCGCTGTATCGGGATCCGAAATTTCTCTTTATGGACGAAGCCACAAACTCTTTGGATTCAATAAATGAACGAAAAATTGTGAATGCCTTGAACAATGCATTTGAACAGCGTACTGTTGTTGTTATTGCTCACAGGCTTAGTACCATTCGTAATGCTGATCAAATTGTGGTGTTGGACAAAGGTTTTATCGTTGAGACCGGAACTCATGAAATATTGATGGAGAAAAAGGGGCATTATTTTGAGTTGGTTTCTTCACAGATACAAGATTAACGGAGAATATCCGGAAGCGTGTATCAAAAGTCACTGCCATGACACGTTTATAAGATAATGTGAATTTTGGAATAACTTATCACTGAAAGTGGGAAATGAATCCGGAAGGATACATTACAATTGTCCGCTTTCCACTAATACTATCACGCGTTCAGTCAGCTTATCTTCTCCTTCGGGGTCATATTGTTTTTTTAAACTGGCTCCGAAAAGAGCAGCAAATGTCTGATAGAAGCCTGCTTTAAAAGGCCCCATGAATGCTTTTACCAGTTCATAAGAACTCTGATGACTTTGGCGGTCTACCAACTTTATCAACAGCTTGCCTTGTGCAAAAGAGAGTTTTTTCATTCGTGGAGTATATTGTTCCTTCAACCCTTTTTCTACTCGTTTAATATGGCGTTGCCGGGCTTTTTCATTGGGTAAAGTTTGTAAGTATTCGTAAGTTTCAATGATAGTCTGGTTAATTTCTCTGGCAATGGGATATACCTTTTTTACGTTTCTCACTAATTTGTAATATTCCATCTGCTCCTTCTTATTCCTGAATTTTAAAGGCTTGAATATGTAGATGGTCGGAATCTGAAAGGCAGGTATTGTATCACCGTTATAAACACACATAGGTACCAGATATCCACCGAGATTTGTTTTTTCCTGTGCCTGTGATGCAGAAGAAAACAATAAGGCGATGGATAACATCAGTAGTCCTATGATAAGCCTCATATTCATTTTGCAAAAATAAGGGAATAAATTTATATTTATGATTTTCCTTGCAGCATTAACCTATTTAAATTATCTTCGACAATTCGTTTACTATTTAAAACACAATAATCACACATGAAATGAATAGATATATATCTATATTCTGTGTATTTCTACTTGTTAATATAGCGTTGATAACTTCTATTTGCCATGCTCAGAATAATTCGGATTATCCTTGGGAGGACATAATGGAAAACCTGTCAATAGCCGATGAAGAAGGGGATACGCGCAATTGGGAGAATGAATTGGAGGAATTAACCGATCTTGTTAACAACCCTGTTAATATAAACTCTGCCACCAAAGAGCAGCTACAGCGGTTTCCTTTTCTTAATGATGTTCAGATTGAGAATTTACTTGCGTACATTTATATTCACGGATCGATGCAGACTGTCTATGAACTTCAGTTAGTGGAGGAGTTGGATCGGCAGACTATTCAATATCTGCTTCCTTTTGTCTGTGTAGAGCCTGTTGATAAGAAAGAGTCTGTTACGTTAAAGCAGATTTTAAAATATGGAAAACATGAAGTGGTGACTCGTATGGATGTGCCTTTGTATAGGCGTAAGGGATATGAGAAAAATTACCTGGGTCCTGCTGTTTATAACTCGGTGAAATACGGATTTCACTATCGGGAAAAAGTTTATGCAGGCATAGTTGCCGAGAAAGATAGCGGCGAACCTTTCGGAGCTTTACATAATAAGCAGGGATACGATTACTACTCTTTCTATCTACTCCTTCATGATATAGGAATACTGAAAACGGGAATTGTAGGAAACTATCGGTTGAATTTCGGTCAGGGACTGGTACTCGGACAAGGTTCTATGTTTGGAAAAACAGCTTATTCTTCGTCTTTCACTTTCAGAAATACAGGGATACGCAGACATGCTTCTACCGATGAATATAATTATTTCCGTGGGAGTGCCATAGCTTTAAAATGGAAACAATGGAAACTTTCTATGTTTTATTCACATCGTTCGTTGGATGGAGTAATAAAAGACGGTGAAATTACCTCGATTTATAAAACAGGTTTACACCGAAGCAAAAAGGAAGCTGATAAAATGAATCAATTGGTTATGCAGATGGGCGGAGGAAATATCAGCTATACCGGGAATAGTTATCAACTGGGGATAACCGGTGTTTACTACTGTTTTAACAGGTCTTATGAACCGGAACTTAAAGGCTATTCAAAATACAATCTGCATGGTCGTTCTTTTTATAATCTGGGTATGGATTATAAATATCGTTTTCATCGTTTTTCTATACAAGGAGAAGCTGCTTTGGGGATCAGTGGTATGGCTTTTATGAATCAGGTACTTTATTCTCCTTTACAAGATATACGGTTGATGTTGGTTCACCGTTATTATTCACATGATTATTGGGCTATGTTTGCTCATTCATTTAGTGAAGGAAGTAGTGTTCAGAATGAAAACGGATGGTATTTAGCTGCTTCTGTAAATCCTTTTAGTCGCTGGACGTTTTTCATTTCTGCCGATCTGTTTTCTTTTCCCTGGTGGAGGTACCGGATAAGTAAGGCTTCGAAAGGAGTGGATCTGCTCTTTCAGGCAGATTACGTTCCGTCGAAAACGGTTGATATGTATGTGAATTACCGTTATAAACGGAAAGAGCGTGATGTGACCGGTACGAAGGGAAAGGTGATTCTGCCTACCTATCATCACCGGCTGCGTTATCGTTTGAACTATTTACCCTGTTCTTCGTTATCTTTCCGGACAACTGTAGATTATAACCATTTTCATTCATCCGGGAAAACGGCGGGGAAAGGTTATCAACTGACGCAAAAGGCCGGATGGAAACTTTCCCGGTTGCCTCTGACAACAGAATTGCAAGGTAGTTATTTCCATACAGACGATTATGACTCACGTGTTTATATTTATGAAAAAGGGTTACTGTATTCTTTTTATACTCCCTCTTTTCAGGGAGAAGGTATTCGACTGGCTATTCATTTTCGCTATGATATGAACAAGCATTGGACAGCAATTGCCAAGCTCGGACAAACTACGTATTTTGATCGTGATGAAATAGGTTCCGGCAACGACCTGATCAGGGGAAATAAAAAAACGGATATACAAATGCAGCTGCGTCTAAAGTTTTAGTAATTTTGTAGAAATTCAAAACAGTTTCTAAGATTGAACGATTAAACAGAATTAAGTATGACTATTATTTTTCCTTCTCCCATATTCGGACCGGTTCATTCACGTCGCTTAGGGGTCTCACTTGGAATAAATTTACTTCCTTCCGACGGAAAAGTATGTTCTTTCGATTGCATTTATTGTGAATGTGGTTACAATGGCGAACATCGTCCTAAATCTTCATTACCGACCCGCGAAGAAGTACGTATGGCTCTGGAAGATAAATTGAAAGAGATGAAAAGTAACGGACCTGCTCCCGATGTACTGACTTTCGCGGGAAACGGTGAGCCGACTGCTCATCCTCACTTTCCGGAGATTATCAACGATACACTTGCTTTGCGTGATGCTTACTTTCCGGATGCAAAGGTGAGTGTGCTCAGTAATGCTACTTTTATCAACCGTCCGGCTGTATTCGATGCATTGAATAGGGTGGATAATAATATTTTGAAGTTGGACACGGTGGATGAAGAGTATATCCGGACTGTAGATCGTCCGAACGGACGATACGATCTGAATGGAACAGTCGGACTTTTAAAAGCTTTTAAAGGCAATTGTATCGTGCAGACTATGTTTATGAAAGGAAAATATAAGGGGAAAGATGTGGATAATACTTCTGACAAGTATGTACTTCCCTGGCTGGAAGTTGTGAAGGATATCGCCCCGAGACAGGTAATGATTTATACGATCGACCGTGAAACTCCCGATCAGGATTTGCAGAAAGCCACTCCCGAGGAGTTAGACCGGATTGTGGCTCTTCTTACGAAAGAGGGACTTTCGGCCTCTGCTTCTTATTGAGAATTATTTTTAATATGTCATTTATAAACAGATTTTAATAGGATGAAATCAATTGCTATCAACGAACTTACTGATAATTTCTTTGAGTCCATCAGTAAAGAATGGATGCTGGTAACTGCCGGTAATAAAGATGCGTTTAATACCATGACCGCCAATTGGGGAGGTATTGGTTTTTTGTGGAATAAACCGGTGGTTTATGTTTTTATTCGTCCGGAAAGATATACGTTCGATTTTATACAAAATAACGATTATTTTACTCTTTCTTTTTTAGGACAGGAGAATAAGGCCATACATAAAATATGCGGCTCTAAGTCGGGACGTGAAGTAGATAAGATAAAAGAAACCGGATTAAAGCCAATTATTACGGATAAAGGTAATATTCTGTTTGAACAGGGAAGACTTAATATGGAATGTCGGAAAATGTACACAGATGTGCTGAAGAAAGAAAATTTTCTGGATCCGTCTGTCTATGAACAGTGGTATACTACCCATGGAGGTCTGCATCATGTCTATGTGGCAGAGATTACAGGAGTGTGGATAAAAGAGTAAATTTTAAATCATTTGAACCTATGAAAAACAATTATCTGATATGTTCCCTGCTGTTTACCACGGGTATGCAGAATGCTTGGGGAGTCCAAGCGACAAACCATAAAACAAATCCGGATAAAACGAAACCCAATATTATTCTGATTTTGTGTGATGATATGGGATTTTCTGATTTATCGTGTTATGGGGGAGAAGTGCATACGCCCAATATTGATTTCTTGGCGGAAAACGGAATACGTTTCAGCCAGTTTAAGAACACAGGGCGCAGTTGTCCCAGCAGAGCTGCTTTGTTGACAGGCAGATACCAACACGAAGTAGGTATGGGTTGGATGACTGCTGTAGATGAACATCGTCCCGGATATAGAGGTCAAATATCAGAGCAATATCCTACTATCGCAGAAGTGTTTCGGGAAAACGGATATCATACTTATATGAGTGGTAAATGGCATGTTACCGTTGACGGTGCATTCTCCAAGCCAAATGGAAGCTATCCGGTTGAGCGGGGATTCGAAAAATACTATGGTTGTCTTTCTGGAGGTGGAAGTTATTATACTCCGAAACCCGTATATTCCGGGTTACAGCATATTGCAGAGTTTCCAGAAGACTATTATTATACCACAGCCATTACCGACTCTGCCGTTAGTTTTATCCGTCAGCATCCGGTTGAAGAGCCTATGTTTATGTATTTGGCCCACTATGCCCCTCATTTACCTTTGCAGGCTCCTAAAGAAAGAGTGGACGCTTGCCGTGAAAGATATAAAGTGGGATATGATGTGTTGCGTAAACAGCGTTTCGAGCGCATCCGGAAAAATGGTTTAACGGATTCCGAAAAACAGCTGCCGGTATTTGAGAGGGAATTCAGAGGAAAACGGCCGGCCTGGGATAGTCTTACTCCGCAGCAACAGGAACGTTGGATTACGGAGATGGCTACTTATGCCGCTATGATTGAAATTATGGATGATGGTATTGGAGAAGTAATAAAGACCACTAAAGAGAAAGGTATATTTGATAATACCGTATTTTTATTCTTAAGTGATAATGGAGCCACCAATGAAGGTGATCTGATCACACAGCTGCGGGCTGATTTGAGTAATACTCCTTTCCGCAGTTACAAACAATGGTGTTTTCAGGGAGGTACCAGTTCACCTTTGATTGTAATGTATGGAGGCGGGCAACCTGATGGGAAGAAAGGAGTGGTTTGTCATGAATTCACTCACATTATCGATCTTTTTCCCACTTGTCTGGATATAGCTTCTGTGAAATATCCCCGGGAGTTTAGGAATCATTCGATTAATGCTCCGGAAGGTAGAACCATTTTTCCGGCATTAAAAGGAAAGAAGCTACCGAAAAGAGATTTGTTTTTCGAACATCAGACATCTTGTGGAATCATATCCGGGGACTGGAAGTTAGTCAGGGCCAATGGTAAGCAACCCTGGGAGTTGTTCCATTTATTGCAGGATCCGTTTGAGCAAAATGATTTGTCTGCCAATTATCCGGAAAAAGTAAAAACACTGGAGAAAAAATGGGATGAATGGGCAGAGAAGCAACACGTATTTCCATTTGAATACAGGCCATGGACAGAACGTATTAATTATTATAAATCGCTGTATCCCGATCAGTCCGGGAAAGATTAAATACTTGAGTAAAGTAAGTAAGAGGAGTTGTATCAAAACTCTTTCACCATAGATTACACAGATTATCATAGACTAAGAATATTACTTTAGATTTACTCTAAAGTTACTCTGTGTCCTCTGTGGTGAGTTTCGATACATCCTCTTATATTTTCTTATCCGGAAAAGTACCTTTCCTTTATTGAGGGAAGGAAGTTAAACCAGATTTTTTCTTTTCAAATACATCCAATATCCTGTAATAGGTAATGAAGTTCCTATCAAAGCAGCAATAAAGGTGATGATTTTTGAAAACATTCCTGCATAGGTTCCGAAATGTAAGGCACGTACTACTTTCCAGACGGGAGCCCCCCGTTTTACTTCCACATCAAAGATAAAACTTACTACATCTCTGTACCATTGAAAGGACCACATTAATCCGGTCAGTGCACATACCAGCAAGATAAGTGCTCCATAGAATCCCAGTACGGAGTGTAGATCGAACATGAATCTCCGTTTTCCTCTTTGGTGTTCTATTGTCAGCCGGCTTTTTTTCCATTTGCGTGGCCAGTAAACTGTAAGCCCGCTGATCAATATAAAGATGAAAAAAAGAGTGGAGATACCTACTATCATTTTGCCTGCCGTCCGGGTATCATCCATAAGCCACCGATGCAGCTTCATCACTATCATTAACGGACTTTCGCGGATAGATTCATATCCCATCATTGCCAGGAGTTCCTCTTTGAATACGAGGATGGCACCTGTAAAGCAAATAATACTGATCAGAATCCCTGCCGGAAGGGAGAGCCAAAGATGAATATAACGGCAATATCTTTTTATCTTCATTTAAAAACGGTAAGAGATTATTGCTGAGAAATTACGTGGATCGATCTGGTTGATGTATCCTCCACGATAGTAAGAATTATATCCTAATGCGTCGAACAAATTGTTCAGGTATACACGGGCAGTAAACTTGTGGATACTATAGGCCAACTGGGCGTTTATTGTAGTATAACCGGGCATGTCAAAAGGCTTTTCGTTGGTCATGGAACCGTGTCCGTCCGGCTTGATTGCAAAATCATTCACAGGACGTTTACCTACGAAATAGACTCCTATACCGGCTGATAGTCTTTTTAATACTCCTTTGTCAAATCGGTATTGAATCCATCCGTTAGCAGTATGTTTAGGGGTATTCATCGGGGCTGAACCATTTTTAAAGGCCGGGCTGTTTTCGTATTTTGCATCCAGATAAGCGTAACCCATCATTACTTGGAGGTTTTCAAGTATACTTCCGCTTAATTCGGTTTCAATACCTTTCCTTTTCAGACTTCCCGCTTTATCAAAATAACCGGTAGGTTGCGTAGTTCCCGGATGATAAGTACTATAAGAGAGGTTTTTAGTAAGGATATCGAAATATGTCAGATTAAAGCGCAGGCGGTTATTCAGCCAGTCAGACTTGATGCCTACCTCAAATTGGCGGGTATTCGACGGACCTATTTCGTCTCCGTTCTCCATTCGTCTGGCTGCATGGAGGAGGCTGGTAGTGGTTGTATATGAACCGAACAAATTAATGTTCTTTATAGGAGTCAACATGATGCCCAACATCGGATTCCAGGCATCTCCGGTAGTGGGACCTGCACTTGTATCGTCCTGGCTGCTGATATAACTGTACCTCAGTCCCAGAATAGCTTTTATATACTTATTAAAAGTCATTACCTCCTGTGCCATTATTCCATAACTTGAAGAATTGGATTTTACCGGGGTCTCGGGAACAAATTTAACCGCGACAGGTAGCACATTCGAGATGCTCGGGGCCAGTACGTTGATAGTGTCTATATTGACAGGGGTATAATTGGTGATCGACAGATCGGTGTTTTTGTAGTCGAATCCCAATTGGAATGTATGTTTAACAGGACCGGTGAAAATATCTCTGCCGATAAAGTCAAGCTGGAAAGTTGAGTTGCGGTCATCGCGTAATGAACGTGAAATCGTTCTTCTACGCATGTTATATTCTTTATTGACTACGGTTTTTACGGAAGTACTTGTATTATCCACTTTATATGAAGAGCCGAAGTATGCTGCCCGCACACTGATATTATCTGTCAACTGGCGGGTGATGCGTGCGGCATAAGTCAGCGTCTTGTTGTTTACATTATCGTTTTTGAATCCCAGGAATTTGTTGTGTGGCATGTCGTACAGATTCTCTTCCGTATCTTTCGATAGATTGACTGAACTGGTATAAGGAGTACGGTTATCATTCAGGTAATCCATTTCTATGGTAATGCTTGTTTTGTCGTCCGGACGCCATTCTAATGAAGGGTTGATATATACGCGATTGGAATGGATGACCGGGCGATAATTATCCGAACGTTCGAAGGCACCGTTCATACGGAAAGCGATCGTCTGATTTTTATCCAGAACGGACTGTACGTCGAATGTGGGACGGAACAATCCCCAGCTGCCTGCACGCAAAGATATTTCTCCTTCATTGGTGAACTTGGGTGTTTTGGTTACTACGTTGATTACTCCGCCTGCACTTCCGAGATCGTTTCCGATACCTTGTGTGACGGCTGCAGAACCCTTGATAACCTGTACACTTTCTACTCCCTGCATTTCGGATAAAGCAGATCCGGTACGGAAATCGGAATCTATCCGGACTCCATTCTTTAAAATAGGTACTCCCCGGTATCCGCGGATGGACATACTTTCTCTTACTCCGCCATATGATCCGAAAAGAGTAACTCCGGGTACATTTTTTGTAACATCGATTACGGTGAGTGCTCCCTGTTCGGCAATCGATTTTTCTGAGATTACAGAAATACTCTGTATCTGTTCACTGGGGCGTAATGGCATGCGGGTGATGGCATCCAGTTTTTTCGGTTGTTTATATCGTTCTCCGAATACTTCTACTGTCGATAATAAGTTTTCGTCAGGTAAGAGGGTGAAAGAGAGTTGTGCCACATTCCTTGAAGTGAGATCAACAGTACGCGTCTGAGTGACATATCCCACAAAACTGATATTTATCTTGTAAACCTTATGAGCCAGATTGCGCAAAATAAAACGGCCTTCACTATTGGTTGTTGTTCCGATGGTGGTTCCTTCTATCTGGACAGTGGCCGAAGCCAATGGTGTATCTGTTTCATCGTAGACTACTCCACGGATGGTGGGTACTCTATCGGCGGACTCTGATTCTGTGGCAAAAAGTAACGATGGGAATATTAGTAAAACTAATACAAGCAGGGCACTATACATTTGCTTCATACATTTAACGGCATTAAATTAATATTAAAAATTAGCGAGCCGCAAAGGTATGTGTACATGAAAGAGTCTACAATACCTATAAAAAGGTATAATGCAACACAAAATCCATAGAATTGGTGATTATTAAAAATAAGGAAAGCGGATGAAAGTGACCTCCGTCCACTTCCACCCGCCTGTTGTGTGCAGATAGTATCAGATTATAAATTCATAATTTCTTTGGCTCTGTCCAGTGCTACATTAATGTTCGGACAGATGTTTTGTTTTCCCAGTAATTCATAGAAGCCGGATTTCTCGAGCGTGTTGTGCACTTTTTCATTTACTCCCGAGAGCACAATGGTGATCTTTTCTTTTTGAGACATTTTGCAGAGGCTGGTCAGGTTATGAATACCGGTTGAATCGATAAATGGAACTTTACGCATACGTATGACGCGTACTTTGGGACGGTCGCCCAGTTGTGCCATTGTCTCTTCAAATTTGGTTGCGATGCCGAAAAAGTACGGACCATTAATCTCATATACCTCCACTCCCGCAGGTATTATCAGATGTTCTTCGCGCACCGCGATGTCCAGTTCGTCATTCGGATCTATTTCGTCTTTGATGACAGATATTTCGGTAGTTTCCATTACACGGCGCATGAACAAGATACATGCAATCACCAGGCCTACTTCGATGGCGATAGTCAGGTCGAAGATGATGGTGAGGAAAAAAGTGATAAGCAGTACTGTTACATCCGATTTGGGATTTTTCAGTAATGCCTTGAAAGTGCGCCATTCGCTCATGTTATAAGATACGATAACCAATACTCCTGCCAGACATGCCATTGGGATGTACTGTGCCAAAGGCATCAGGAAAAGGAGGATCAGCAATAAAACTACAGCATGGATTATACCGGCCACCGGTGTTTTACCGCCATTATTGATGTTTGTCATTGTACGGGCGATGGCTCCGGTAGCAGGAATACCGCCAAATAACGGTGTGATAAGGTTGGCTGTTCCCTGGGCAATCAGTTCGGTGTTTGAATCGTGCTTATCGCCCGTTACACCATCGGCTACGGTTGCTGACAATAACGATTCGATTGCTCCCAAAACGGCAATGGTAATAGCTACCGGGAACAAGTCCTTGATGGCCTCCCAATTGAGTGCAGGCATGGTCGCGTCAGGTAATTCGGATTTGATTGTAAAACGGTCGCCAATGGTATCGATGGTGTCAATACCGGCGTATGTTTTCAATAAATATACTACTGCCGTTACTACAATGATGGCAATAAGGGAACCCGGAATTTTCTTTGAGAACCGGGGGGTAATGGCAATAATGATGATACTGGCAATACTCACAATAGTGTTCCACCAATTGATTGTATCGAAATGGCGGAAATAAATCATCCATTTTCCGATAAAGTCTCCCGGTACTTTCTCTCCACCAAAGTTTAATCCGAAAATATCAGCAATCTGTGTTGTGAAAATGGTGACGGCTATACCGCTGGTAAAACCTACAATAATCGGGTAAGGAATAAATTTAATAATTGCGCCCAATTTAAAAACTCCCAATAAGATAAGGAGTATGCCGGCCATCAGGGTAGCTACAATCAATCCTGCTTCTCCGTATTGCTGGATGATGCCATAAATGATGACAATGAATGCTCCGGTAGGTCCTCCGATCTGTACTTTGCTTCCTCCGAGCAACGAGATGATGAACCCCGCAATGATAGCCGTGATAATTCCCTTTTCGGGTGATACGCCTGATGCGATACCAAATGCGATGGCCAGAGGCAAGGCTACGATACCTACAATGATACCTGCCATCAAATCGGCCATAAACGTTTCTTTAGAGTAGTTCTTCAAGGCTGAGAATAACCTTGGTTTGAAATCAAACACTTTCATTTCTTTCTTTACTTATATAATGTGATAAATGTCGTTATAATCCTTGTTTTGCAAAGTCGAGGTTGCAAAATTACATAAAATAAATGGTAATAAGATGTTTTTGAACATCTTATTTATTTTTGATCAGTTTTGTCTATATTGCAATAGATATTATTAATGAATAAAATTCCGGGTTTTGTGAACTAAATCCTTATATTTGCGTTGTTAATAAAGGCAAGTAACCGACAAACGTAATTACCAATCTAAAATATATCAGATTATGACTAAAAGTATTAAAGGCACTCAGACAGAAAAGAATTTGCTGACATCATTTGCAGGTGAATCACAGGCAAGAATGCGTTACACTTATTTTGCAAGCGTGGCTAAAAAAGAAGGTTACGAACAGATTGCAGCTATCTTTACAGAGACTGCCGATCAGGAAAAAGAACATGCAAAACGTATGTTTAAGTTCCTTGAAGGGGGTATGGTTGAAATCACTGCAAGTTATCCTGCTGGTGTTATCGGCAACACTCTTCAGAATCTGCAGGCTGCCGCAGCCGGTGAACACGAAGAATGGTCTATGGATTATCCTCATTTTGCAGATGTTGCAGAGCAGGAAGGTTTCCCGATGATCGCCGCTATGTATCGTAATATCTCTATTGCGGAAAAAGGTCATGAAGAAAGATACCTTGCTTTCGTGAAGAACATTGAAGTTGCATCTGTATTTGCCAAAGAAGGAGAAGTTATATGGCAGTGCCGTAACTGTGGTTATATCGAAGCAGGTAAGGAAGCTCCTGAGGTATGTCCTGCATGTCTGCACCCACAAGCATATTTCGAAATTAAGAAAGAAAATTATTAATAGAATCAGACTGTATTTTGGAGAAAGGTGGAGCTGTTTAATTATGGCTCCACCTTTTTTCTATGCTTTTTTATTTACCGGCGTGTGGATAGTCAACCGTGTAGTGCAGACCACGGCTTTCTTTACGTTCCATAGCCATGCGCATAATCAGATAACCCACATTAATCATATTACGCAGTTCACATATTTCTTTAGATGCCACGCTGCGTTTGAACAGGCTTTCGGTCTCTTCGTATAGGATATCCAGGCGGTCCCAAGCGCGTTTCAACCGGAGATCGCTACGGACAATACCAACATAAGTGCTCATAATCTGATTTACTTCTTTCATACTTTGAGTAATAAGTACCATTTCTTCCGGTGAGCGGGTACCTTCATCATTCCATTCCGGAATCTCTTCGTTATAAGAATATTGGTCAATCACCGATAAACAATGTTTGGCGGCGGCATCTGCGTAAACCACTGCTTCTATCAACGAGTTTGAGGCTAACCGGTTGCCTCCATGTAAACCTGTACACGAACATTCGCCGGCAGCGTACAAACGTTCAATAGAGGATTGGGCGTTCAAGTCTACCTTAATACCTCCACACAGGTAGTGTGCAGATGGTGCCACGGGAATATATTCTTTGGTAATGTCGATTCCTAAGCTGAGGCATTTCTCGTATATGTTAGGAAAATGTTTTTTGGTTTCTTCAGGATCTTTGTGTGTTACGTCCAGATAAACATGGTCGTCCCCACGATTTTTCATTTCATTGTCAATGGCACGTGCCACGATATCACGGGGTGCCAAAGATAAACGTGGATCATATTTTTGCATGAATTCTTTTCCGTCCATTGTGCGGAGCACACCGCCATATCCACGCATTGCTTCCGTAATAAGGAAAGAAGGACGGTCGCCCGGATGGTAAAGAGCTGTTGGATGGAATTGTACGAACTCCATGTCTTTTACGGTTCCTTTAGCCCGGTATACCATGGCGATACCGTCTCCGGTCGCTACAAGCGGATTAGTAGTGGTCTGGTAAACAGCCCCCACTCCACCTGTTGCCATTAGTGTCACTTTGGCCAGATATGTATCCACTTTACCTGTTCGGGGATCGAGTATATAAGCTCCGTAGCATTTTATGTCCGGTGTCTGGCGGGTGACAGTTACTCCTAAATGGTGTTGTGTCAGGATTTCTATGGCAAAATGATTTTCAATTACCGTAATATTGGGATGTTGTTGTACAGCTTGAATCAGACTGTCCTGAATTTCAGCGCCGGTATTATCTTTATGGTGTAAAATACGAAATTCCGAATGGCCGCCTTCCCGGTGTAGATCGAACTCCCCTTTTTCATTTTTGTCGAAGTTTACACCCCAGCTGATCAGTTCTTGTATTTGTGCAGGAGCCTCACGCACGACTTTCTCTACAGCAGTACGGTCGCTGATCCAGTCACCGGCAATCATTGTGTCTTCAATATGTTTCTCGAAATTGTCTACCAGCAGATTGGTCACTGAGGCCACTCCTCCTTGGGCAAAATAAGTGTTTGCTTCTTCCAGCCCACTTTTGCAAACAAGGGCAACTTTTCCTTTATGTGCCACTTTTAGGGCAAAACTCATTCCGGCGATACCGGAACCGATTACGAGGAAATCGAACTTTTTAACCATAAGTTTTAGTGTTTAGCGACGCAAAGCTACAAAATAAGTTTTTTCGTTGTGCTTTTCGTTGCCATTAATTCATAATTTTACTAACTTTCCGCCAAAAATCTGACAAAATGAACCGTATTTTTCATGCTCGCATTGTCTGGTACCAGTATTTTCTGCTGGTTGTATTGGGCATTAATGCTTTTGGTTTCTTATGGTGTAAGAATATTATATTGGCTACTTTGATGATGTTGTTTCTGATTGTTATCATCGAACAGATCATACATACAGTTTATACCGTTACCACTGACGGTTTGCTGATACTTAACTATGGGCGGTTTATCCGTAAGAAAACTATTCCCATAGCAGAAATTACTTCAGTCCGCAAAGTGCATTCTATGAAATTCGGAAGTTTTGCAGTGACAAACTATTTATTGATAGAATATGGAAAGGGAAAATATGCTTCTGTACTTCCGGTGAAAGAAAAGGAATTTATAGAACTGATTGAAAAAACAAGAAACTTAATTTAGTAAGCTATGAAATACCAGGTTATTATTATCGGCGGGGGACCTGCCGGTTACACTGCTGCCGAAGCTGCTGGAAAAGCAGGTTTAAGCGTGTTGCTTTTTGAGAAACAGAATTTAGGAGGAGTTTGTTTAAACGAAGGGTGTATACCTACAAAAACATTGCTCTATTCGGCAAAGACATATGATGGGGCTAAACATGCTTCAAAGTATGCTGTAACAGTTTCTGAGGCTTCGTTTGATCTTTCGAAGATCATTGCTCGTAAGTCGAAGGTAGTACGCAAGTTGGTTTTGGGGGTTAAATCAAAATTAATGTCTAATAATGTTACTATCATAAATGGAGAAGCAACAATCTTGGACAAAAACAAAATCTGCTGTGGCGAAGAAATCTATGAATGTGATAACTTAATTCTTTGCACAGGATCCGAGACTTTCATTCCTCCTATTTCCGGAATCGATACGGTAAATTATTGGACACATCGGGAAGCATTAGACAATAAGGAATTGCCCGCTTCGCTTGCTATCGTAGGTGGTGGAGTGATTGGTATGGAGTTTGCATCATTCTTCAACAGTCTGGGTGTGAAAGTGACCGTCATTGAAATGATGGACGAGATCTTGGGAGGCATGGATAAAGAGCTTTCTGCTCTGTTGCGTGCTGACTATGCCAAACGGGGCATTACATTTCTGTTGAGTACTAAAGTTGTTTCGTTGGCACAATCAGAGGAGGGAGTCTTAGTTTCTTATGAGAATGCAGATGGTGCCGGAAATGTGACTGCGGAGAAATTGTTAATGAGTGTAGGTCGCCGTCCGGTAACAAAAGGTTTCGGACTTGAGAACCTGAACCTTCAACGGACAGAGCGCGGAAGTATTTTAGTAAACGGGCAGATGGAAAGTTCATTGCCCGGAGTATATGTATGTGGGGATTTAACCGGATTTTCTTTATTGGCACATACGGCAGTCCGTGAAGCGGAAGTAGCCGTACATGCAATTCTCGGTAAAACAGATACAATGAGTTATCGTGCTATTCCCGGTGTAGTGTATACCAATCCTGAAATAGCCGGAGTCGGGCAAACAGAAGAGTCGCTTATTGCGAAAGGTATTGCTTATCGTGCTGTAAAGCTTCCTATGGCATATTCTGGACGTTTTGTTGCCGAAAATGAAGGGGTAAACGGTGTATGTAAAGTATTGCTTGGAGATGATGATACGATTTTGGGAGCACATGTTTTAGGCAATCCGGCTTCTGAAATTATCACATTAGCAGGTATGGCCATAGAAATGAAACTAAAAGCGGCCGAATGGAAGAAGATTGTTTTTCCCCATCCTACTGTTGCCGAAATATTCCGTGAAGCATTGTAAGAGTTACAAGTTGTAAGTTACGGGTTATAAGTATCATGCGTATAATGGCGCAGTTACTCGTAACCCGTAATTTATGACTTGTCATTCGTTGTTTATAAGCATTATGAAGAAACTGAATTTATTTATTTTATTCTCTTTTTGTTTTTCAATTATTATCCGGGGGCAGGTAGATTTCGCCGCAATTGATTCACTTATTAAGAAGGAATTGCCCCAAGGTTCCGAAGTTGGTATTTCCGTGTATGATCTGACTGCAAAGAAATCACTCTATACATACCGTGATGCCAAGCTTTCGCGTCCGGCATCTACCATGAAACTATTAACTACTATAACTGCGCTTGCCCGGCCGGATGCAGATGAACCTTTCCGGACCGAAGTGTGGTATAAAGGTATTATAGAACATGATACGCTCCGCGGAGACATTTATGTGATTGGCGGATTCGACCCGGAGTTTGACGATGAAGGTATGAATGCATTGGTGGAGGAAGTGATAACTTTTCCTTTTTCAGTATTGAAAGGGAGAATCTATGGAGATATATCGATGAAAGATTCTCTTTATTGGGGAAGCGGTTGGGCATGGGATGATACTCCCTATTCTTTTCAGCCTTATTTGTCGCCATTGATGTATCATAAAGGTGTAGTGAAAGTAACGGCTGTACCGGGAACGATACGTGGTGACTCGGCGCGCCTGAGTTTTGAACCATCGTCCTCTTATTATACTGTGATCAATGAAACTGAGACACGCACTCCTTCTGCCGGTAAATTTTCTGTTTCGAGAGGATGGTTAGAGAATAAAAATAATCTTATTGTCAGTGGAAATGTAGAGAATAGAAGAATTGGTGATGTGAATGTGTATTCTTCGCAGGACTTCTTTCTGCATACCTTTGCCGAACGTTTACGTAATAGAGGGATAGAGATTTCGGAGCAGTATGCTTTCGACAGCTTTCAGCCCGACAGTCTTTCTACCCGCATGGCACGTTGGGAATGTCCCGTTCAGAAAGTAGTAGACCAGATTATGAAAGAAAGTGATAACTTGAGTGCGGAAGCATTACTTTGCCGTTTAGGAGCACAAGCTACAGGCAAAAAGCAAGTTTCGGCTAAAGACGGGATCGATGAGATCCATCGGCTGATTAAAGATTTGGGGCATGATCCGGACAATTATAAAATAGCTGATGGTTGTGGATTGTCAAATTACGATTACCTCTCTCCTGCCCTGTTGGTTGATTTTTTGAAGTTTGCTTATTCGAGAACGGATATTTTTCGGAAGCTCTATAAAGCTCTTCCGGTTGCAGGTATTGATGGAACACTTAAGAATCGTATGAAAAAAGGGTCGGCATTTAAGAATGTACATGCCAAAACGGGATCTTATACTGCCATTAACACATTAGCCGGTTACCTAAAGATGGCTAACGGTCATCAGGTGGCCTTTGCCATTATGAACCAAAATGTATTGTCGGCAGCCAAAGCAAGGAATTTTCAAAATAAAGTATGCGAAATACTGGTAAATTGTAAATGATGAACGATGAACACTTTGCAGAAGTCACAGTCGGTTCATCGTTCATCGTTTATCGTTTATTTTTCGTATTCTGCCCAGTTCACGTTTTTCATATCTCCGCTTTTAGCCAGTTCGGCATGCATTCCCAAAGCGGCTTGAATGGCGTGAGGAGTCTGTGACTTATTACCGGCCAGTTTCAGATAATCCCATAAGATTTGTTTGTAATCCGGGTGTGCACAGTTTTCGATGATTGCCTGTGCTCTTTCCTTCGGACTTTTGCCACGCAAATCGGCTACTCCCTGTTCGGTTATAACGATATTAACGGAGTGCTCACTGTGATCCAGATGAGAAACCATCGGAACGATGGAACTGATTTTGCCTTCTTTAGCCACTGACGGACAAGTAAAGATGGAAATATAAGCATTGCGTGTAAAATCGCCCGAGCCGCCGATACCGTTCATCATCTTGGTTCCACCGATATGGGTAGAGTTTACGTTACCATAAATATCTGCTTCAATGGCGGTATTGATAGAGATGATTCCTAAACGGCGGACTACTTCCGGACTGTTAGAGATTTCAGACGGACGGAGAATCAGTTTATCACGGAAGAAGTCCATGTCGTCATAAATGCCTTGCAGACAGTCATTGGTTACGGTCAGTGAGCAGGCACTTCCGAATTTTACACGACCTTCACGGATTAATCCGATCACAGAGTTTTGGATAACTTCGGTATACATTTCGAAAGCAGGGATTGTTTTATCGCGTCCCAATGCTCCTAAAACTGCGTTGGCGATGTTACCTACTCCCGATTGTAACGGAAGGAATGTGGAAGGAATAATGCCACGTTTCATGTCGGCAGCCAGGAAGTCGGCCACATTCTGACCAATCTTATCAGTAATAGGATCGGCAGCCGCAAATGAACGGGCTTCATCCGGCCAGTTTGTTTCTACGATACCTACAATCTTTTTCGGGTCGACTTGTATATAAGGTAGTCCGACGCGGTCACTCGGTTTGTAGATTGGAATTTCACGACGGTAAGGCGGGTCGAGCGGTTCGTACACGTCATGCATTCCCATCATATTTTTGCTATGTGCACTGTTCAACTCAATGATGATCTGATCGGCCAGTCGGCAGACGGTTGGTGCAATTCCACCGGCAGCTGTCAGATAGATTTTTCCATCCGGAGTCACTTCACAAGCTTCGATGATAGCTACATTCACTTTTCCCATGAATCCGTAGCGCACTTCTTGTGCCATTTGTGAAAGGTGAATGTCATTATAGGCAATCTCACCGTTATTCACTGCTTTACGGAAATCGGGATTGGTTGTGTAAGGGGCACGATAACGGATAGCCTTTACACGTGATAATATGCCATCACATGAGTCGCCGGTAGAAGCTCCGGTAAAGATGCCGATCTGGAAAGGGTTTCCTTTTGCATGTTCCGCTTCCGCTATTTTCGCTATTTCGGAAGTGACAGCTTTGGCCGTTCCTGCGGGGGTAAAACCGCTGAGGCCGATGTTATAGCCATGTTTTACAAGGCTGGCAGCTTCTGCTGCAGAAATAGATTTGAATGCCATAATTATAGTATTATTTTCGTGTTAGGAATAATCTTTCAATATTTTCTATTCAGAATTTCGGACCAGATAATGGCTTTTCGGGCTTCTTCAGCCGAGCGAATGGTAAATTCCGGATCATCTGTCGGGGATGTTTCCATTTTCGGAGGAATTGTTTTATTTTTCTTCACTTCCGCTTTCGGAGGGAGCGGTTGGGAACGGAATGTTTGATGTTTTCGCGGTGTTTGAAGGACTTCGGCCTCTTCCGTATCCGGAATGGGTACGAAAGGTTTTTGGGCAGATCTTTCCGTTTTGCTCTTTTTGATCTGTCTGATAAGAGGTAATGCGAAAACAGCCATAATGACGAGGACTTTTAAAATATCATCCATAGTACTTTTATTTTCTACAGTCCGCCAAAGTTATACATTTAATCTGATTGATACCAATATTTTGGCATGAAAAAAGGGCAGCTTCACAGCTCCCCTTAATTTTTTTAACCTAAACCTTAACTATGAAAAAATCTAATGTTTCTTTCATTGCACAAATGTGTGAAATAAAATTAATAGTGCCAAATCTTTACGCCATAAATGTTTGTTCTATTAACATAAATTATCCTTTTGCCTCTGAATCGATAAGCAAAAGTGTTATTTTGGTTTCATTTCACAACTTTTTGAGGATGAAGCTGTATCTTTGCAGGTACAAATTTAAATTCTGAATTTATGAACGAATTGACGGGAGCGGACTTTAAATCCGCAACTGCTGATGACAACAAGAAGTTGTTTATCGAGACTTATGGCTGCCAGATGAATGTGGCCGATAGTGAAGTAATTGCCTCTGTGATGCAAATGGCCGGTTATTCGGTTGCCGAAACGCTGGAAGAGGCTGATGCGGTATTTATGAATACTTGCTCTATCCGTGACAATGCCGAGCAGAAGATTCTGAATCGTCTGGAGTTTTTTCATTCGATGAAGAAAAAGAAGAAGCATCTGATTGTAGGCGTGTTGGGATGTATGGCCGAGCGAGTGAAAGATGATTTGATTGAACATCATCATGTAGATCTTGTAGTGGGGCCGGATGCTTATTTGACTCTTCCGGAACTGATCGCTTCTGTGGAAGCGGGTGAGAAGGCAATGAATGTAGAGCTTTCGACTACGGAAACCTATCGGGATGTGATTCCTTCACGTATCTGCGGTAACCATATCTCCGGATTTGTATCCATCATGCGTGGTTGCAATAACTTCTGCACCTATTGTATAGTGCCTTACACCCGTGGTCGTGAACGCAGCCGAGATGTGGAAAGTATTCTGAACGAAGTGGCCGATCTGGTATCAAAAGGTTACAAAGAGATTACTTTGTTGGGGCAGAATGTAAACTCTTATCGTTTTGAGAAGGAGGGAGGAGAAGTGGTTACCTTCCCAATGTTGCTTCGTGTGGTAGCTGAGGCGGCGCCGGATGTACGTGTCCGTTTCACAACTTCGCATCCCAAAGATATGAGTGATGAAACTTTGGAGGTGATTGCACAAGTGCCTAATGTATGTAAACACATTCACCTTCCCGTGCAAAGCGGTAGCTCGCGCATTCTTAAGTTGATGAATCGTAAATATACGCGTGAATGGTATCTGGATCGTGTATCGGCTATTAAGCGTATTGTTCCCGATTGCGGGCTTACTACGGATATATTCTCCGGTTTCCACTCCGAGACAGAGGAAGATCATCAGGAGTCACTTTCGCTGATGGAGGCTTGTGGCTATGATGCGGCATTTATGTTTAAATATTCCGAGCGTCCCGGTACTTATGCATCTAAACATCTGGAAGACAATGTTCCCGAGGAGGTAAAAGTCCGTCGTCTGAATGAAATAATTGCTTTACAGAATCGTTTGTCTGCTGAATCCAATACCCGCTGTATCGGAAAGACCTATGAAGTATTGGTAGAAGGTGTTTCGAAACGTTCGCGCGATCAGTTGTTCGGCCGTACCGAGCAGAACAGGGTGGTTGTATTCGATCGTGGTACTCACCGGATAGGCGATTTTGTGAACGTAAGAATTACGGAAGCCAGTTCTGCCACGCTGAAAGGTGAAGAAGTTTTCGGATAATCCGTAGTTTTGCATATAAAATAAAAGGTGTAGTCATTGAGAACGTATGGCTACACCTTGTTTGTTATATGGCTACAATGTTTTATCTTTGTGCGTACCTTAGAAAATAGAACACCATGAAGAACAAACTATTTATTTTAATTGCACTCTGCATTTCAATCCATGTTTTAGCTCAAGAACCTAAAAAGGAAATTCCTTTAAAATATGGTGCCACTAACATCGGCAAGCGTCAGGACGAAGCTATGAAGCGGTTTCGCGACAATCGTTTGGGAGAATTCATTCACTGGGGACTGTATGCCATTCCCGGTGGCGAATGGAAAGGTAAAGTATATAATGGAGCTGCCGAATGGCTCAAGTCGTGGGCTAAAGTTCCTGCTTCTGAATGGCTGGGGCTGATGAAACAATGGAATCCGGTAAAATTTGATGCACGCCAATGGGCGAGAATGGCCAAAGAGATGGGAGTAAAATACGTCAAGATAACAACGAAACATCACGAAGGATTCTGTCTCTGGCCGAGCCGGTATAGTGAATATACCGTAGCGCAGACTCCATTTAAGAAAGATATCTTAGGCGAGTTGGTAAAAGCCTACAATGATGAAGGTATCGACGTGCATTTCTACTTTTCGGTAATGGATTGGAGCCATCCGGATTATCGTTATGAGATTTCATCGAAAGAAGATAGCGTTGCTTTCAGCCGTTTTCTCACTTTCACCGATAATCAGTTGAAGGAATTGGCTACCCGCTATCCGACGGTTAAGGACTTTTGGTTCGACGGCACTTGGGATGCAAGTATTAAGAAGAATGGTTGGTGGACGGCTCATGTAGAGCAGATGTTGAAGAATCTTGTGCCGGGAGTCACTGTCAATAGCCGGCTTCGTGCCGATGATTATGGCAAGAGACACTTCGATAGCAATGGCTGTCTTATGGGAGATTATGAGTCGGGGTACGAACGTCGTCTTCCTGATCCGGTGGAGGACTTGCAGGTGACTAAATGGGATTGGGAAGCTTGTATGACCCTTCCCGAAAATCAGTGGGGATATCATAAGGATTGGTTGCTGAGTTATGTCAAGACTCCGGTAGAAGTAATCGACCGTATTGTGCATGCTGTATCGATGGGAGGGAATATGGTAGTCAATTTCGGTCCTCAGGCCGATGGTGATTTCCGTTCGGAAGAGAAGGAGTTGGCTGTAGCTTTGGGTAAATGGATGAAGAAGTATGGTGAGTGTATTTATGGCTGTGGCTATGCCGGATGGGATAAACGAGACTGGGGATACTATACCCGTAAAGGTCAAGAGATTTATATGGTTGTATTCAATTGTCCCTATTCGGGTTTCCTTGATGTAAAGGTTCCGAAAGGCACAAAAATAGAGAAAGCCGCTTTATCGGACGGACAGGAACTGAAGGTTGTCGAGACCACCCGGAATGAATATAATGTAGCTATGCCTTCGCAAAATCCGGGAGAACCCTTTATAATTAAATTGCAAATTAAAGAAACTTCCGCTACGACAGACAAGTACCGGGATGCATTGACATAGTAGAATTTCCTTATCTGTGCGTTCACCCGCAAAAAGGTGACCAATCATTAAAATAAAATATTATGAGAAAACTATCTTATTTAATTATTGCATGCTTATGCCTGTGCAGTAGTATTTTTCCCTTGATGGCACGACAGGTTACCGCATTCAATACCGGCTGGCAATTTAAGAAAGGTCCTTTTGCAGCCGATCCGATGCGGGCTGCTTCACAATGGGACGGAAAGTGGGAGACTGTTGAGATTCCACATACCTGGAATGCCAAGGATATGCAAGTTCAATCGGGCTCTTTCTATGAAGGGGTGGGTTACTATCGGAAAACACAGTTTTTTCCTCAAGATTTGAAAGATAAACGTATATTTCTGCGTTTCGAAGGAGTAGGGGCTTGTTCGGAAGTATACGTCAATGGAAAATTGGTCGGCACTCACAAGGGTGGCTACTCTGCTTTTGCCTATGAAATAGGTACGGTCCTTCAGTTCGGAACAGAGAACGAGATCGTTGTTAAAGCCGACAATAAGGCCCGTCCCGACGTAATTCCGGTCAATCAGAATCTTTTCGGAGTATATGGTGGTATTTACCGTCCCGTATGGCTGATTGTAACTGAGCAGAATAACATTACGGTTACCGATTGTGCCTCTCCGGGTGTTTATATTACCCAAAAGAATGTTTCAAAAAAGTCAGCCGATATAACTGTGAAGGTAAAATTGGATAATGCCGGGCTCCAACCTGCTGCTTTGACTCTTGAAAATGCTATTTATACGCAGGATGGGCGTAAAGTAAGTGTACACAGCCAGTCGTTCGACCTGACTCCGCAAGGAACACAGACCTATACATCTACTTTTAAGATGAAAGATCCGCACCTCTGGCACGGACGCAAAGATCCCTATCTCTATAAGGTTGTCTGCAAGCTGATGGCAGATGGAAAAGTAATTGACGAGGTGGTGCAACCTCTTGGTGTGCGTAAATATGAGATTGTGGCCGGGAAAGGTTTTTTTCTGAATGGAGAAAAGTATCCGATGTATGGCGTAACCCGCCATCAGGACTGGTGGGGACTGGGCAGTGCGCTTAAGAATGAACATCATGACTTCGATCTGGCTACAATAATGGATGTGGGGGCTACTACTGTCCGTTTTGCCCACTACCAACAGTCAGATTATCTCTACTCCCGTTGTGATACACTGGGACTGATTATCTGGGCCGAAATACCTTGTGTAAACCGGGTGACCGGATACGAAGCGGAAAATGCCCAAAGCCAGCTTCGTGAACTGATCCGTCAAAGCTTCAATCACCCTTCTATTTATGTATGGGGGCTTCATAACGAAGTATATCAGCCTCATGAATATACAGCTGCCTTGACCCAATCTCTTCATGATCTTGCTAAGACGGAAGATCCGGATCGTTATACCGTTTCGGTCAATGGATACGGACATATGGAACATCCGGTCAATTTGAATGCGGATATACAGGGTATGAACCGTTATTTCGGTTGGTACGAGAAGAAGATACAGGATATCAAACCTTGGGTAGAACAACTTGAAAAAGAATATCCTTATCAGAAGCTGATGTTGACTGAATATGGTGCCGATGCCAACCTGGCCCATCAAACCGAATATTTGGGTGACGCCCTCAATTGGGGCAAGCCGTTCTATCCGGAAACATTCCAGACTAAGACACACGAATATCAGTGGAGTGTCATCAAAGACCATCCATATATCATCGCTTCTTATCTTTGGAATATGTTTGATTTTGCCGTACCGATGTGGACACGTGGCGGTGTTCCCGCACGTAATATGAAAGGACTGGTTACCTTTGACCGTAAAATAAAGAAAGACTCTTATTTCTGGTACAAGGCCAACTGGAGTGAGAATCCGGTTCTTTATCTCACGCAACGTCGTAATGTCGATCGTGAAAAACGAATGACTACCGTTACTGTCTATTCTAATATCGGGACTCCTAAAGTATATCTGAATGGAAAAGAACTGGGCGGTATTCGCAAAGGATATACCGATGTGCATTACATCTTCGATAATGTGGCACTTGCTGATGGGAAAAATGTTCTGAAAGCTGTAGCCGCAATCAAAGGAAAGGAGTATACCGATGAAATCGTATGGAACTATTCCGGTGAGAAAAACCGGGAAGTAGATTCTTATGAGAATAAGAATGAACATTCAGGTTTTTGATAATAGATTTGTCCCACGTACCCGGGCTTATGAGCCCAGGTATGTGTGACGAGATCATGAAAAGGTTATAAACCCTTACGGGCATTATAAAATCTCTTTGATATAGCGCGTAGGCGGCACTTTATAGAACTTCTTGAATCTTGCTCCGAAATATTTAGCATCGCAAAAGCCTAAATAACGTGAGTTCGATATAAGGGTTAGAATTATTTATTTGAAAATTAGGAACATAGCGATAAAAGTATTA